>PMBC01000154.1:44491-53109 GCA_003152835.1 Bacteroidales bacterium
GGATCATTCTCAATCTTATACCCGTTACCGCTCTTTACCAGGGTAACAGTATGAAGAACCTTATCTGTCGGCAGACACACAAGCCCTGAAACTTTTCCGGAGCCGGTAGAATAGACCACCAGGTCAATTTTTGACCAGTCCATCTGTGATGTTGACTGCGCCAGGGCAATGTGAGGAATTACAGAACCCTCGCGGACCAGTGCCACGATCGGTATCTTCCCTGCCTCAATATTGTGCCATCCTCCGGAGTAGATTTTGCCGGTCTGATAATCGATCCAGTTTCCCTGAGGAAGGTAAACATCGCGCTTAGTGACATTTTCAAACAGCGGAGCCACCAGCATTGAAGAGCCAAACAGATATTCATTATCAATCAGCCATGAGCCAGGATCATCAGGGAATTCAATAAACAGTGCCCTTACCATCGGGAGTCCTCGTTCCGTGCAGTCTTTAGCCTGAGCATATATATATGGCATAAGCATATACCTCATGTTATCAGCCATCCTGAAAGCATTCATGAAATCCTGTCCGTATTCCCATGGCTCGGTTGGTGGTGTCCCATGACTGCGGGTATGTGAAGTGAGCATGCCAAAGGGTGTCCAGCGACGATAAATATCTTCGGGTTTTTTCTGGACGAATCCACCGATATCATGTGACCAGAATGAAAATCCTGAAAGGCCCATAGACAATCCGGCCCTCAGCGTTGAAGCCATTGCAGTGTTTGTGTTTGCAGGATCGCCTCCCCAATGAACGGGATAACGCTGGCTTCCTGCCCATGCGCTCCGGCCCCATATGATTGTCTCATTGGTCACCTGTTTAGTAATATCTGCAACCGCTTTGTTATACCTGAGAGGATAAAGATTATGTTCATAAAAGCCTGTGCGTCCGGAGAAGTACTGACCCTCTTTCGGAGCTGCTTCGCCAAAATCAGCCTTTATCACGCCTACTCCCTGCCGCAGCAGGCCGGCTATTTTATCCTGGTACCATTTGACAGCAGCCGGATTTGAAAAATCAAGGACAGCATCTTCATAGGGCAAGTTGCCTTTATTATTTTTTACATAGAGCCCTTTTGCAATGATTTCCGGGAATAGTGTGTTCTTTGGAACAAAATATGGCAGCTGCCAGAGACTTGTATGAATTCCGGCCCGAAGAAAATCCGACATCATCTTTGTAGCATCCCTGAACCGGGTTTTAGAGAACTGGTAATCGCATCTCCAGTCTGTCTCAAACCATCCGGTGTCAAAATGAAGTACATCGGCAGGGATACTATTTTGTCTCAATTTATCTACGACAGCGCGTCCCTGCTCCTCAGAAAAATATGTTATCCTGCTCATCCAGAAGCCGAACGACCATAATGGCGGCATTGCTGCTTTACCTGTGAGGTTTGTATATTCATTCAGAATATCCATCGGTTCTCCCAGGAAGATGAAAAGATCGGCTTCGTCATCACCGATCATCAGCGAATATATTCCGCTGAAATACTTTCCGAAATCACATGTAATTGGTGAGGATGTGTGCATAAAGAGTCCATACCCTCTGCTGCTCATGAAAAATGGTATGGGCTTATACATCGCTTCATTCTGCACTCCGTTAGCATCGTCGGCCCACATTACGACTTTCTGGCCCCGCTTGTCGAATCCTGTAAAAGATTCACCGCAGCCAAAGATCTTTTCGTCCGGCGACAGGGAAAACACTGCCGCCATGCTGGTTGAGTAGTCTGAAGCGCGGCGTACAAATGAAAATGGAAGCAGCGGTGTATAAGTTGAGTCTCCATCATTATTGTTAATCGTATGAGTTATCTGTTTGCCATTTTTATCAAAAATTGTGACACGCCAGGGAAATGAAGATATCTCAACTGCACCGAAAGGACTCGAATACCGGTACCCGCCTGAGGTTTTGTTGTATTTCCATGAGCTCCGATCCTGATCTGCATGGCCTTTTACCAGCATCAGCGATTCTTCCTCTGGTTTTGCCTGAAAGCGTGATGTGGCCCTGATCCTTATTGTTCTTGCTGAAATAAATTCGACTGAAAATGGAAGCGATGGTGAAACGGCATATTCATTTTCCGGGAAATCGATGGGTTTCGATGGCTTAAGCACACCAAGCATATTGTTGAATGCCATCCTGGTGAAATATTCATATCGCCGGTAGGTGATCTCGCCTTTGCCTGTTTCCGGGTTGAAAGATGAGAGTGAATCTGCCAGGTAATATGAATTAGTGAAACTGCGGAAATCGCTGCTGATATCATATGGTTCGTTCATCAGTTCCTGGCCCCTGTCAGGCGAATTGTAAGGTATCTGGCCCGAAAGGGGTCTGAATCCTGAAAATATTACAATCAGAATTGCAGTGGAGCAATAAAACCAATGTGGAAATTTTACTTTTTTCATATAACCTTCTGATTTATTGTGAAATAATTAACAATAGGTTTATTTATAACGGTAAATGGTTATTTTTTGCAGGTTTACCTTATCCCATGGAAGCTTCAGGCCTGTGCCATCGCATGTGCTTGCATGTGTTTCGTCACCATTAAGCCTCCTTAATGGGATCCAGTCGCCATTTTTAAAAACACCTTCGTCAACGGCATTGACGCCAATCCTGGCTGTCGAATCCTCAGGGTAAAACATTATGTCCAGCCCTTTTCCGGCTGCTATGAATTCATCGGGTCCGGTCTTTATGATAATAGCTCCTGCGCTTTTTCTATCAGGTGACCCTGAGAAATCAGCCTTTATTTTATAGCCTCCAAGTTCAAACTGCTGCTCAGGGGTTGAAGAATCAAGGAGAATTCCCCTCATGGTTCCTATGCCCTGGTTTTTAAGAATTAGAGGCGACATGTTTTTCAGGACTGCATAACATTCATCAAGGGGATCATTTTCTGCGAAGAGGGCATTATCAATTCCGAATGGCGCGAAACAATCGGCGCTGTATTCGCCAAGAGTATAAAAAATCCTAGCGGCAGCAATATCACCTCCCCTGGTTTCCGGAATGAACAAAGGGTTTCCGCTCTTTGTGAAATCTTTGCAGACAGAGGTAAAATCATCCACATAAATATCAGGAGCCAGAAAATCGATCGATGGTGCGGCTGCCCTCCATATATCAATAACCTGTGGCAGCGGACCGCCTGAAGGATATGATCCGGGCCAGTATGTTGTTGTCTGCTTGAGCCAGGCATTCACGTACATTGGCAAGGGATATTCTTTCTTGCCTGCTGATGCAATCTTTTCAACGTAAAGACCGTAATTCCATGCCGAGAAAAGCTCTTCAGTGTAGAAACACATGAACTGCCACTCTTTAGGATCAGATTTAAACTCACCTTTGCCGAAGAGCTCTTCCCATGTACCTGTTGTCCGGAATCCATTTGCTTCCCACGCCTTGTAAAGCACGGGATAAAGAGTCTCCTTATGTTCAACAAGGTATTTCATAAGCTGGGCAGGAACAGGTCCGTTGAAAGCTGTACTGGCAGGAGCCGAGAAGTCGCGCCTTGCATTGCCCGGACTATTGACCTGGTTATCAAGTATTCCCATTTCATTTTCGACCTGCATCATCACAACCGTATGTTTTTTTGAATCAGATTTTCTGATATGCCGCATCAGGGCAGCGAAAGCTTTTGCGTCTGCTTCGCATGAAGCTTCGCCAAATGTTGACAAGATTTCGAGAGGTTTTCCTGACTCATCTTTCACACGGGGATATTTTTCATAATTCGTTTTCACCCATGATGGTATATAGACTGAGCCGCCATTTTTCCAGCTCCCAAACCAGATAAGCACCAGTTTCAGGTCTTCCTTCCCTGCACCTGCAATTATACTGTCGACGAGCCTGAAATCATATCTCCCTTCCTCCGGTTCGATCAGTTCCCATGAGACTGTCGCGATAACACTGTTTAGATTTTTCCTGGCCATCTTTTTCCAGACAGGCCTCATGTATTCAAAACCCCCGCAGGTGGAATTGTGCAATTCTCCGGCAAGAAGAAGAAGAGGCTGGCCGTCAGCTACCAGACGGGTTGCAGTACCATGTTTTTCAAGGTGAGGAATTTTTAAAGATGATCCTTGGGTAAGAGGGTTATTCCATTGCTGTTTGCAGTTGCTAAATACTACGATCAGTAATAACAAAGAAATGATTTTTATGCATCTCATTGGATCAGATTTTGAATTTTGTTCTGTTTTTTTATATCAGGACCCGGGTTATTTTATTTGTCATAATAAGTATACCTTAACTTCCTCACCCTTGCGTTCAGCAGATAAGTATCCGGAATAAATTGTCGAAATAGTATCGGCTGCAAGCTGACTATTGCTTTCCAAAGGGTCGCCGAATGCCGCTGTTCTGTAGAAAGCCTCCATCTCATGCTGATAACCCGTAAACCATGCTTCATCAGGAGAAACCGACGACCAGCCCTGTTTTGTCTCAGTTTTCTCAACAATATACACATCTTTGAAATGCTTCTCATCAGGAGTATAAGTCTGCATTGAATTATTGGGGCTGATATTGCATATTGTACGGTGATTACTGGTATTAAGCTCCATCCAGTTATGAACTCCTCCCATAACGAGTTCGCTGGCAAAAATATCAGCGAAGGTTCCATCCTCGAAGACAACATGGAGCGCGGCAAAATCCTCAATATCCTTATATGTTGTTCTCAGATGATCCTCATTCTGATATCCTTTCATGCGAGTGACTGCATGTGTGCGGGCTGAAACGGAGAGAGGCCTTATTGCCTTTCCATTCCTTGCCCTTCCCTCTGCCTGCTTGAAATACAGGGCAGCTGAAAGAGGATGGCAGCCTTTACCGATCATAGAACCTCCGCCCGAGAATTTCCAGTCACCATAAGTAAGCGAATGAGAACCTGAATGCGACTCTTCTCCGTGAATCCAAAGCACCTGGGCTTTCGTCTTCTCCAGCATTTCACGTTCTTTCTGAACCGCAGGAGCATATATCCAGTTCTCGGCATACATTATCTTCCCCCTGCTTTCCTTCTCGGCATCCAGCATCCTTCTTATGCTTGCAAGTGTCTCTTCAAGACCCTTTTCCCGTGGGAACCTGTCACCGCTGAATTCTTTGCTCCCGTCTCCGAAATATCCGGTGAATGGTTTTTCAACTATCACATGCCTGTCTTTTTCAAGGGCTGCGATAACTATTGGTTCATGGGTTGAGGGAGGAGTGCAGACATGCAATACATCGACATTACAAATCAGGTCGTCAAGGTTTTTATATGCCTTCAGATTTCTCGCTCCGGTGAATTGATTTAATCGTTCAGCAGTAGGGGAGTAAGCTCCGGTTATATCAACTTTAACCGAATGCAATCGCTGTAAAGCTTCATAATGGAATTTCGCTGAATATCCCGATCCTGCAATTCCGCAACGGATAATTATTTCTGCCATAATAAAAATACTATTTCAGCTTTTTAATGCCCATATTCCAGAGTGTAAAGCTGAAGATATCTGCATATTGCTCGATGGATTTGTTCACAGGTGTTCCGGCACCATGTCCTGCCCTGGTCTCAATCCTTATCAGCACAGGGTTTGTACCTGCCTGTTTTGTCTGCATCTGTGCTGCAAATTTAAATGAATGAGCAGGTACGACACGGTCATCATGGTCACCGGTTGTTATGAAAGTCGCCGGGTACTTAGTTCCTTCCCTGACATTCTGAACGGGTGAGTACTTTAGAATGTACCTGAACACCTCAGGGCTGTCATCAGCAGTCCCGAAATCATATGCCCAGCCTGCCCCAGCAGTGAATTTGTGATATCTCAGCATATCCATTACCCCAACAGCCGGCAGCGCAACCTTAAACAGGTCAGGCCGTTGGGTGAGAACAGCGCCGACAAGAAGTCCTCCGTTGGATCCGCCACTGATTGAAAGAAAATCAGGTGATGTATATTTATTGTCTATCAGGTATTGAGCCGCCGCAATGAAATCATCAAAAACATTCTGCTTGTTCAGTTTCGTCCCGGCCAGATGCCATTTTTCACCATATTCACCGCCGCCCCGGATATTTGGAATGGCGTATATTCCTCCAAGTTCAAGCCATTCAGCAGTTGTTACGCCAAATCCAGGGGTCATACTTATACTGAATCCACCGTAACCATAAAGCATGGTCGGATTCTTCCCGTTAAGTGCAATACCTTTTTTGTATGTTATTATCATCGGAATACGGGTGCTATCTTTAGAATAATAAAACACCTGTTTCGATTCAAAATCTTCGCTGTTGAATAAAACTGCAGGTTTCTTATAAACTTCTGCATTTCCAGAAACCGGATCCATTTTAAAGATTGTCGCGGGAGTAATATAATTTGTGAATAAGTAATAGATCTCTTTATCCTCCTTTTTGCTTGAAAATCCATAAGCTGATCCTATTCCAGGAAGAGATATTTCCCTGACCATTTTACCGTTCATATCAAATTGCCTGACCTTTGAAATGGCATCAACCAGGTAATTCGCAAAGAAATATCCTGATCCGGTTGATGGCTGAAGAACATTTTCCGTTTCGGGAATAAAATCCTTCCAGTTTTCAATCCCCGGGTTCGCGGCATCGACGGTTACAATTTTGTTGTTCGGTGCATTAAGGTTTGTTACAATGAAAAGTTTTGACCCTTCGTTGCCGATAACGTAGTTATTGTTATCGAAATTTCCAACAACAACCTGTAAATCAGCTGATTTATTTGTCAGATCCTTGATATACAGCTCATCGCCTGTTGTTGAGATTGAAGCTGTGATAACAAGATATCTTTCATCCTCGGTAAGATACCCTCCTACATATCTTCTGACGCGGTCAGCTCCGAACACAACTTTATCGTCTGATTGTTTTGTACCTACTTTATGATAGTATAGTCTATGATGGTCGGTCAATGCTGAGAGCTGGCTCCCTTTCGGCTTATCATATGTCGAGTAATAGAATCCTTCATTCCCCTGCCATGCAATACCGGTGAATTTGACATCAACAAGAGTATCGCCGATAATTTGCTTTGTAATTGCGTTCATGGTGATCACTTTCCTCCAGTCGGATCCTCCTTCTGAAATTGTGTATGCGACCATGCTCCCGTCTTTTGAGAATCCANNAGCCCGTTGTTTTTTGTAAAATAGGTATAATCTCCTTCATTGAAGGGCATGCCGAATTTTTCGTAATTCCACATTTTTGTCAGTTGCTCACGGATCTCTGCCCTGAAGGGGATTTTGTCAAGATATCCGAATGTAACTTTGTTTTCTTCCTTTACCCAGGCAGCGGTTTCATCTGATTTATCATCCTCAAGCCACCTGTACGGATCAGGTACCAGAGTGCCAAATATTGTATCAACTACATTTCCTTTTTTGGTAACCGGGTATTCAATTTTAGTGTTGTGATTGTTAGAGCAGCTTGCAAATAGCGCAAACAGAATGGTGAGCAAGGTTAGTTTTTTCATTTGTTCCTTTTTTGTAGTTGGATATTCAGATCGTATTGTCCCGGCATCTCTTACCAAAATTAGGCAATATGTTTTAATTACTTCCTTGCGCTGAAATATTTCAGATTTTCCTGGATTATCCTTGCGACCATCATCTGACCGTCAGGATTAAGATGAACCCCGTCGGCAGAAAGAGTGTTGAAAACAGGCAAAAGGATATGGAATGAATCAATGAACAGGATATTCTCATCTGCAGCTAAGGCAGCCAGCGTCTCATTAAGCTGACGCACGCGGTTGAGTCCTCCGGCATACTTTTCACCGATCAGTTCATCGGGGCCGAACGGAGGAGGAGACACAATAAAAATCAAGGGTTTCCCTTTGTGGATCCCGGCATTCAGTTTTATTTCATCAATAAGTTTTTTCATATTCGGGGGAACAAGCGAGAGAGAATCTTTAAATACAGATTTACAATCATTTGTTCCGATCATCATGATTACCATATCTATTTTTCCCAGCCGGGCATAAGCCTTATCCATATAGGCGCCTATGTTTGCCAGTGTATTTAATGATTTACGTCCATTGTTATAAAATCCTATAGTGTTGCCAGAGACTGAAATATTGAAAATGGAATCATTGCTTCGTAGCTTTCTCAGCTGCGTTACCCAGCCTTCAGACAAGGCACCGTTGGAATCGCCAATAGCAAGGATCTTAAGAGAATTATTTTTATGACGTTGTGATTCAGACAGATCACTCCAGGAAATGTTTGAAGAGAGAACAGCCAAAAAAAATATTGCAATTGATATTAATAACAAATTACGCATTGTATTTATCTATTTAACCACGGAGTCACACAGAGTTTAACACGGAGTAACACTGTAAATTCTTAATTCAGAGAACCCAGTATGACTCCGTGAAACACTGTGTTACTCCGTGGTAAAAACAAAACATTCATTTCCAATAATCAATTCTCCAGTTATTCTTTTCAGCAACTCTTTTAAGCTTATGATCCGGATTGACGCAAACCGGATGTCCGACAATGCTAAGAGGGGGTTGATCGACTAATGCATCACCATAGTACCAGGCATCGGTGACAGTAGTGTTATTTTTTTCACAATACTTTCTTAACCTGACCAGCTTTTCGTCGCCATAGCATAAATTTCCAACAGGCTTTCCGGTAAGGAACCCGTCCTTAACTTCAAGTTCAGAGCAGATAATATCATCCATTTCAAGATATTCAGCAACAGCTTTGCA
>PMBC01000058.1:0-509 GCA_003152835.1 Bacteroidales bacterium
GTCCCGTCCGCACCGCAAGAACCATAAAACCCGATGAGAACTCATCGGGTTTATTGTTTTCCGGAACTCGTTGTAAACTTGTTTCCATAAGAGTGACGGAAAACAATAAACTATCTGCTGCGATAGCAGCAATGGTTTTGTGGTTCTTGCCAGGCAACCTCAGGATGAAAGGGTCCGATCGAACGAAGTGAGATCAATCCCATCAATACCGCTTCTTGCATTATACACAGATCTCCCCACCTGAACAGAGATCCACTTCAAGCAGACAATGATGTCATTTTTGGTAAATAATGCTTACCTTTCGTCCTCATTTAAAGTAGTAATAATGAATTTCACAGGAAAGAACATATTACATTTTATATTGCTTAAAAATTTAAAACATAAAATATATGTGATCAGAAAAGGTTTAATCTTAATCGCAACCTTGGCTTTATTAAGCTGTCTTAGGTTTAACTCTGATCAGAGCATACCGCAGGGACACTACTTTATGAAAGCCGGAATTGATAGTA
>PMBC01000058.1:586-60928 GCA_003152835.1 Bacteroidales bacterium
TATATTGATATAAATACGATATCAATAGATTCAATATCAGGCAGATTTTCATTTAAGGCAGCAGGCAGTGCGAACAACGCGGATACTACGACTATTACTGACGGTTCATTTAATGCGTTATATGTTGGGAGTAGCGGTAAGGTATGGCGGGGTCCGCAATAAGTCAAAATATTATGGATAAATAAAGCCTAAGCATAACTTAAGCGAAGCTTTCGTAACAGATTGAGAACTACAAGGAAAAACCTTTGAATAAACGTGACAGAGTCAAAAATATATTTAACTTTATTCTATGGAAAACTATGAAGAAGATACAAGCCAAAACTTTGGAACTATAATTTTCTTGATTATATTCTTGCTTTTGGCATTGACTTTTTCAGGTAAATCAGACAGTCAGGTTTCATCATCATCAAGATATTATTTACAAAATGAACTGGCACTTGATAATATCTTAATTCATTTCGATGCCACTATATTAAATGCTGTTAATCTACCTGATCTTTACAAAAATTGTGTACATGCTCTAAACAATACAAGCTTTAATCTTTTTTCATTACAATATAAGATATCCAATTACAACAATAGAACAGCTCAAAATTTTATTGACATTCAGAAAACAAGGCTTACAATAAAACCCCTTTTCCTTTGGAGGTTATCCTATCCTCTTCCCTTATGTGAAAAAGAAGACTTGCCGGTTTTAAGTTAAATTCTTTTATCGATTTTGATCTCTCTTTTCCCAAAAGATGAAAAGAGATAATTTTTAACTTAAAACTTACTTTTATGAAATCCAATATTATTATTGTTGCCATCATTATTGTAGCATTCTCTTTTGGAGGATGTACTACGAAAAGAAACTTTGATTATAAAGTTACAGTTGTTCCTCAGACCTATAATTCTGTAACTGCACCTGGTGATATGAATAGAGCTGCTGAAGTAATTAATAAGAGGCTGAATTACTTTTTCAGCATCCCCCGGGACAGAATAAAACTTGACGTTACTGAAAATAAAATATCATTAACTGTATCCAAAATTGACTCCAGCTTAATCAACGGAATAAAAACTTTGATCACCGGTTACCATAAACTGGAATTCTGGGAAACATATGAGAATAAGGAAGTAATTGAATATCTGACCCGCGCTAATTCACTGCCCGGCAAGTCGAATGTAATAAACGAAGTTGATGACTCAGCCAGGAAAGAATTTAACAGACAAAATCCGCTTTTCGGAATCCTTATCCCGAGAGTTACTGCAAAGGGTCAGCCTCTTCCATCATGCCTGATCGGACTGGCTGCCTTAAAAGATACCGCAAAGGTGAACAGCTATCTTAAAATGAGTGATGTAAAAGCTCTTTTCCCCGGAGCTTTAAGGTTTTTCTGGAGCAATAACCCTTATAAGTACGATAAGACAAATTCCTTATATGAGCTTCATGCAATTAAAGTGACTACCAGCAACAAGCAAGCTCCGCTGGATGGGAGTGTAATTATTTCAGCGAAAACGACTTCAGGATCTGTTAACTCAGCAGTGAAAATCGACTTGACGATGGATAGTGACGGAGCCAAAACCTGGGCTGGAATAACACGTGAAAATATTAATCGCTGCATAGCAGTTATTTATGATGGTCATGTCAGATCTTATCCCAGGGTAATGAATGAAATTTCCGGAGGGAATACTGAAATAACAGGTGATTTTACAATTGAAGAAGCAAACGAAATTGTCAACATCCTCAAATCAGGTGAATTACCATTTGAACTTAAAATNNTTGAAGAACAAATAATAAAAAGAGAATAAAATATTTAAAAGAACCATACTTCCTAATAAGGTGTTCATGCCTTTATGGTCGCAATGTAAATTGTATTTGATTTTTATTACAAGCCCTCGGATCCCGGGGGCTTTCTTATTGAATACAATTGAGTAAGTTTAAAACCTGGCAATAAGCGCCATCTTCAGGTGTAGAATAAATATGCCTTGCTTCATTCTACTGTTGGTAGCTATAAAAGGAAATGTAAACAGAGTAAAAATTATTTTATGATATGCAGTAGAAAGGTTAATAAAATTCTTTAAAAATGTTTGTTTATTCAAAAAATAGAACTACATTTGTAGAGATTGATGATTAAATGTAGAGGAACATGTACTTAACTAATGCAGAAGAGCAGATAATGAAGCTGCTTTGGAAACTGGATAAAGCTTTTATCCGTGATCTGTTGAATGAATTTCCGGATCCTAAGCCGGCTCCGACAACAGTTATTACTTTATTGAAGCGTATGATTGACAAAGGTTTTGTCAGTTACAGGCAATGCGGCAACTCAAGGGAATATTACCCGATGGTTAAAAAGTCAGACTATTTCGCTGATCATATTAACGTATTAATCAAAGATTTCTTTAATAATTCAACGACCCAGTTTGCATCATTCTTTACAAATGANNAATGATAGCATATATCTTCAAATCAAGCCTAAGTCTGATAATATTATTCGGACTTTACTGGTTTCTGTTAAGAAAGGAAAAACTCTTTGTTTTCAACAGGTTTTTCCTGGTAGCATCGGTGGTCTTCTCACTGGTAGTGCCATTTATTTCTATACCAGTGAATTTTCAGGTCACTCCCCAGATAAATGATATTGTTCCTACTTACAATTATGTCATACCGGAGATCAGTACCGCAGACAATATTGTCACCGGTGATCCGAATATCAGTCAGTCAGCGAAGGTAATGCATCCTTCATCAATTAACATTTCTGTAATTCTGCTTGCTCTTTATATTTCAGGGGTAGGATTGTTTCTCATTCGTTTTCTGAGGAACTTATTCATGATATTCCGAAGGAGTAAATTATCTGAGAAGATCAACTTTAAAGGGTATCGGATAGTTTTAACCAAGGATAAGACAGGTCCCTGTTGCTTCTTCGATAGTATATTTTTGAACAGGGAGGATTACCTGAACGGAAGAATTGATAAAGAACTGCTAGAACATGAGCTGGAGCATGCGAGGCAATCCCATACCATTGATATTATACTAATCGAACTTGTAAAGATCTTTTATTGGTTCAACCCTGTCCATGTTTTATACGAAAGGGCGATCAGGATAAATCATGAATATCTCGCTGACAATGGAGTTATTAATGATAATCCTGATATAAAAAGCTATGCTGATAAATTATTGAATTTTATTACCGGGAGGAGTAATATGTCGTTAACCAGTGGTTCAAATCATTCATTTACAAAGAAACGGTTGTTAATGCTGACAAAAACAAAATCCAAAAGCTTCATTTATGGATTAAGAATCACAATAACTCTAATTTCGATTTTGATCTTCTCTCTCCTGATAAGTTTTAAAAAATCGAATGGACAACCATCAAATAAAGATGCAGATTCAAGTGGATTAACTGACTTACAAACTCAAACGTTGAAAGACATTAATGGTAATGTTTATAATACAGTAACCATAGGAACTCAAGTGTGGATGAAGGAAAACCTGAAAACCACAAAATACAATGATGGTACTGCAATAACATATATAAAAATTGATTCGACCTGGGCTTCTCTTACCACAGGGGCTTACTGTGATTACGAAAATACGCCAGGTAATTCTACCACTTATGGCAGACTTTATAACTGGTATGTCATTGATAATAATGCTGCTACAAAAGTGTCAGGCAACGGAGGTAAAAACGTTTGTCCTACAGGCTGGCATGTTCCCTCCAATTTAGAATGGACAACTTTAATAACCTATTCAGGTGGCGACAGTGTAGCTGGTGGCGTACTGAAAGAAACAGGCTCAACTCACTGGGCTGATCCCAACTGGGGGGCATCCAACGAAAGCGGTTTTACAGCACTCCCTGGTGGCGGGCGATACCCCGATGGACGATTCAGTCGCCTCTGGGACGAAGGTCACTGGTGGTCGGCTACTGAGTTCTTGTACCCGCCTAATGAGAAAAATGCGACACTCGCGTGGTTCAGTACCATTAACTACGCTCATAACAATGTGAGCAGGGATAACGGGACTAAAAACTGCGGGTTCTCTGTTCGCTGTATCATGGACAATAGTGTCACTATGCCTGTCTACGAGAAGCCAGAGCTATTTCCTATAAAGAAAGGCGAGTATACAAAAATACTAGACACTTATGGTCCAGTGAGAGTCCAGATAAGCCCTACCAGAGATACGTTACTATTCTATTACGGAATAGTAATTGAAGCTAAATATGGTACTGAAGTAATGGCGACGGCGGGGGGTAAAGTGATAAAAGCAGCGTGGGAAGAGAAGGGTTATGGAAAGCAAATAGTGATTGATCATGGTGATGGGTATCAATCATTGTATGCCCATTTAGCAGATTTTATTGTTAAAATGAGTGACTCGGTGACAAAAGGACAAATTATAGGTCATGTCGGGAGTTCCGGAATATCGACCGGATCACACTTGCTTTTTGAAATTCGATGTAATGGAGAAAGTATCAATCCTATGACATATTTAAAATAAACCTTTATACAATACGGACTATAAAGGTTAATGGGAATTAAAAAAACCACGCTTTGGCGTGGCTTTTATTATTTTAACCTTATCCGGTTTCATGATTTTCCAGTCATTCCCGGCAATTCATAAAACAGTTTGTTGTGATTGCAACGATCAATACTTCGATGCGATTTAATTAATCAAGCGGGGTGTCATCATCATGATTACTCTCTTGTTTCTCTGCATCTTTTGCAAGTCTGTTTGCAATAGCTGTATTAAATTCCGCTGCCTGTACATCCCTTTTAATAGAGTACTTTTCCCTGCGGTTAACAGCGGCTATTAAATTTTCTTCTTTGACAAGAGGTATAATTATCTCATTTTTCATAATATAACGATTTAATTTAATGGTATAAAGCATCCCTGATTTGTCGGGCAGAGATCCAACTTACTGAGGATTTTTATTATCGTGTCTGGAAATCCGGATGCTTATTGATTTCATTGGGCAAAGATACGAAAAAGTACGGTACAAATTACATTTACCTGATATTGTACCGGCAAAACAGTAAATCCAGGATAGCTTAATTCTGATGACTTTCTTTACCTCACCAATATGGAAACTCAATATGGCATTACAAGAAACAGGTTATTAAAGTAATTCCTTCTGTACCGGATACGTTTCTGTGTGAAATAAATTTTAATATCCTTTTATCTCGATTTCATTTTATTGCAGTAATTTAATGTTCACTAATAATATGGTTTACCACACAGAATCTGAAATATATCCGGAACCATAAACATGCCAGCTGAATACCTGACCACATTCAGGGTGACCAACAATTCAGGAAAGGCCGAACGGCAATTCAAAATAGTTTGCGGCGATAATCTGGCACTTACTCCGCACATGGGTTGGAACAGCTGGTATGTCTGGGAGAACCACATAACAGACAGCATAATGCGGGCATCAGCCGAGGCGTAGAAAATAAATAAATTAGTAACTTGGGAAAGTTTTCGAATTTCAGGGTGATTTTAATGACCAGGATTATGAATTATCGGGGACGACTGCTTTGTTTCGTTTTAATTTGCCTCATCTCATCGTCATTGTCGGGGCAGAAAGGATATATCTCGACTGCTGAAAAAACTACTTACGGTTTAAAAATCGTCGACCAGGGTCAGAAAAAAAATTCTGAGTTCTGCAAGGTCGATTATGGAAACAAGTTCTCTGATTATTCACCTGATGAACTAACGGAATATGGTTTTGATGAGAAACAGGTGTACAGATCTTTTCCTATAAAAGGCATTGATTATGAAAAAAGATACTTCCTTGAACTTATCATTAAAAGTAAAGTTGATATATATTTCTTAAGACAGGAAGGTGGCACAATAAGATATTTTCTTACGGAACATGATAGTTCAACCCTGGTTGAAATACCCAAGGCAAAAGAGGGGTATACTGCCCTGATAGGAAAGTATCTTCAGGATTGTGATAAGGTTACTGATAATATTCAGCATATCAGGTTAAACAAGAAAAGCCTGGCAAGATTTTTCAATAATTATGGAAATTGTTTTAACAGGCCTGACAGGCCTTTACCTAAAATAAAATATGGTCTCATTCTGAGTTTTACCGAGTCAATACTTTCTCCCGTTCTTATGATGGATGAAAATTATTTGTCAAAAAATGACAGAATTTACAGCCCGAATTTTTCCTTTGGAGCATCTGTGGATATCCCAATATTTGAAGGAAATCTTTCACTGCATTCGGGGCTTGATCTTAAAAAAACCGGTGCCTCAAAATCATACATTTCATACATTTCCGGTGAAACAGATTATGATATGGTTATCAACTATTCATCAGTCAGCCTTCCGGTGCTTTTGCGATATACCTGGTTAAGGAAGGGGATAAGTCCGTACTTAGAGGGTGGAACGGCCTATCTGAGAGCTCTGAAAAATGAAGGCCAGATATATACCTATTCTTATTCTGGAAATAACGTATTTGCCAGTTCGGACGATATTCATCTAATAAGCAATAATCTTATTGGCATTACTGCTGGTACTGGTATTATATCAGGATACGGCTCGCGATATTCCTGGTTTGCAGAAATCCGCAGCTCCATTTTCCCCACTTTAAAACTCAGAGATCAGAACCATGTTAATCTTAGTGATATAACTTTTGGAATTGGATTCTTATTTTAAGCTAATGAAAAACAGGTCGCTTATATTGCTATTCATTTTACAGGTTTTATTTGGGTGTGAAAATTATATTCCTGAGGAGAGAAACTTTCCGATATTAAAAACGCTGACACCTGTTGATATAGACTCCACTGGTGCGACTTTCATGGCTGAAGTGATAAGGAAGGGTACGATGGAGACAACTTCCTATGGGTTTCTCCTGAACAATTCAGGAGAACCTGAAGATCAGGGAGCATTTAAGGTAATTGTTGGTGATAAAATAGAAACCGGCGATTATAAAGTAAGATTGGACCATGTACTTGTCAGCGGTTATGAATACAAAATAAGGGCATTTGCAACATTTAACGGCAGTATCGTTTATGGCAATGTTGTAAAAATACAAAGCATGGGTTCCAGTAAATGTCCATGGTCAGTCAGGTTGAACGATATTTCTCTGGAAGGCTGGTTTAAAAGTGTCTCGTCTTCGACAGATGAAAAAGGATTAATAGTATTTCAAAGTTCTCATGCGTATGAATATGATCCTGAAAGAAATGAGATAAATGCAATCAGCAATTTCCCGTTAACAGGTAATTCAGGAACTCTGTTTGCCTGTGCCAATCTTAATAACAGCATCTATTTTTTGCAGAACATTAATAAGCAGGTATACGAATTTGACAATGGTGCCTGGTCATTAGTTGCCAGCGGTCAAAATAATCTGTGGTATAATACACCGTATATAGGTATATCTTCAAATGGGATAGTATATGCTTTATCTTCCATCGAGGCAGTTTCATTTGATCCGTCAACAAACAGCACGTCCCAATGGTATCCACTTCCTATGGATATCGGCGGTTTGATGGGAGGTTGCCAGTTGAACGACACATCCTATATTATTACGACCAGCAAGGAATTATGGAGGACTGAATATCCATTTACAAATAGGGTTTTAGCCGGCACATATCCCGGAAAATTGACAGGCAAGGCATTTGCATTTGTATCAGGAAGTAAAATTTTTATCGGCTCTGCTGGCAGTAAAGATGTGTGGGTCTGGGATACTGCGACAAAAATCTGGAGTGAGATTGATCAGTTCCCGGCTGCATCAGTTACCTGGTCAGATATTTTTTCCTTTACTGTGAAAAGTAAATTCTATGTCGGGATCAAGAGTAATGGCAGTAACTATATTATTCTGAAATTCGACCCTTCAAAAATTGAAAGCCATTAGGATTAATAGACTGGAAAAGGTCAGAAAGTCAGAACATTTTCCGCCTTTATTTCTTGGACCTCACTGATTTAATATTGAAAAAGCCGCATTGATGCGACTTTTTTTATTTCTTTATTTCGGGATGAACGTATATGACCTCCTCCTTCATTTTGACCACTTTCTTCTTCTCCGCATGATTGGCAATGAGCACACCAACAGTGATCAAAATCGCCAGGATCATAAGCATCAGGAAAGGCGGGCTTTTTATCAATTCAACAATGAAAGAATTTTTTTTCATGGGAAGATGATATTGATTGAAACAAGTTGGCAGGTATAAATGTATAAAACATGACCATATAAAGCAAATATTTTATATGAGTTTTACTACCAGTTGTTTAAAGATTCTCACCTGCTGATTGTGCAGGTTTGAAGAAACTGAAATTTACTCCGCCATAATTGCGCTGCTCATAAAAGAGACTATGATTCCCAAAGCTCATATTCCTTGGATGCTCCAGGATAAAAAATCCATCATCCCTGATTATGCCTGATCCGGTAACCAGGTCAGGGATCTCGTTAAGCCAGGACAGATCGTACGGAGGATCGGCAAATACGATATTATACTTTGCCGTGCATGTCCTCAGGTAGGCTTTTACGTCAATATGAATTGCCTTTATATTGCTTAATTCAAGATCTCTGATAATCTTCCTGATTCCGGCAATATGCTTAATATCTTTTTCAACCAGGTGAATCTCCCTTGCTCCCCGGGATGCAAATTCATAGCTTATGCATCCGGTTCCCGAGAATAGATCAAGAACCATAATGTCTTCAAAATCAACCCTGTTGCTAAGGATATTGAAAAGCCCCTCACGTGCAAAATCGGTGGTAGGCCTTGCCCTGAGTCCTGCCGGCGGGGTGATCCGCCTTCCCCTGTATCTTCCTCCTATTATTCGCAAATGGTTAAGCTGAAAAGATTGATAAACCTGTGAAGTCCTATATCGTTGAATACATAGCTGAAGGTGAAATTACCGGCTGGGTCAGTGAATTTTAGATTGCGAATATAGAGAGCAAAATTTGACCATAAATCATCAAATTTTTCTGTCTCACCGCTGAAATGTATAGTCTCATCATTGTTGATTCCCTTGTTTTTAAAGAGATTCAGGACATAGTACAGGATATCTGAGATATTCCTGTATTTAAAAGTATTGGTGAAGGTAAGGGTGCCTCGATCATAAATAATAATGTTGAAGTATTCCCTTTCAACATGAAGATGAATATAATGTCCGGCGCTGCTTTTGCTATAATGAGCAAGCTGGGTAAGAAGCGGTTTCATGTGATGAAAAGGATGAACAGCAGGAAATAAGCGTTCCCGGAGATCAAGAAATGGTTTGGTAACAGAGAATACGATATAAGCATCAGGATCGGTAATCTTGTTTGAAACTATCACCTCATTTTCATCTTTTATCAGGTTGAAGTTGAAGTATTCTTCTTTCTTTGCGGGATCAAAAAGGGGGGCAGGTACGAGCGTGAATTTGGGAGAAGGGAAAACCATATTCACCTTTTTGTATTTCTTCATCAGAAAATCGTCCTTGCTGATGATCTCACCGATCTGGTCTGCTGTAAAGTACTTGTTTTCATCGGGTTCTGATGAGCGAAGCAGTACATATTTGTTCCTGATGGTATCAAGAAGCGCGAATGCAAAACCATCCTGGCTCAGTTGCATGGACAATTCATAATTCTCAGTCGAATTTATATCAAGAGTCTCGTCAAATAGTTCCAGGAGCGGCATTTGCAGATTATTAGTGTCTTGCCTCTGTGGTCCTCTGTGGTCCTCCGTGGAACTCTGTGTAATAATTTTTAAGAACTTTCACAGAGGGACACAGAAGTCACAGAGATCCACAGAGAATTATATTTATAATATCTTGTTCAGAATAATTAAGTTTACAAACAAAATTAGAAAAAATATCCAAGCCGGCGTTTTTTCGCAGTAAATTGTGATGAGAGATACAATTATATATAATAGCCTCTGTAAGAACCTTGGCAACACACCTACTGACGACCAGTCGGCAGCGCTGAAGAAGCTGGCATCCTATATCTGTGAAAACAATAACGATATAATATTCCTTCTGACCGGTTATGCGGGTACCGGGAAGACCAGTGTTATCAGTTCGGTAGTAAAGACATTAGATCTTCTTCGCATGAGATCGGTCATCATGGCACCTACAGGTCGTGCTGCAAAAGTCCTTGCCAGCTATGCCGGGAAACCGGCTTTCACGATCCATAAGAAGATTTACAGACAGAAATCATCAAAGGATGGGTTTGGCAGTTTTATGCTCGACAGGAACATAAGTAAAGATACCTGGTTCATTGTCGATGAATCATCCATGATCTCCAATAATTCCAGCGACACTTCTCTCTTTGGCAGCGGCAAGCTTCTCGACGACCTTATCGAATATGTCTATTCAGGCAGGGAGTGCAAGCTTATTCTGGTTGGCGACAGTGCGCAGCTTCCTCCTGTCGGTTCAGCTCTCAGTCCGGCACTTGATCCGTCAGCGCTCGGGCAATATGGTTTTGGCCTTATTACCGCGGAATTACGCCAGGTTGTCAGGCAAAGTGAAACATCCGGAGTGCTGATGAATGCTACCAGTGTACGTCTGCAGATTGAGGAGAACAACCTTGTTCACCCTTCAATTAACTGCAAGGATTACAAGGATGTGATAAAGCTTGGTGGCAATGAACTTATCGATGAGCTGTCTGCATCTTATGGATCATGTGGACTTGAGGGCACTATTATTGTCGTGAATTCAAACAAACAGGCCAACAGGTACAATGAGGGAATACGAAGCAGGATATTCTTCAGGGAAGAGGAGATAAGTACCGGGGATATAGTGATGATAGTGAAAAACAACTATTCTCTTCTTGAAGAGGATGAAAATGGACCCGGGTTCATTGCCAACGGCGACATTGCAGAAGTAAGGAAGATCAGGAAATACGAAGAACATTATGGATTCAGATTTGCCGATATGACACTTTACTTTCCCGATTACGATTTTGAAGTCGAGTCAAAGGTGATGATCGATGTCCTTCATCTGGATACACCCTCGCTTCCTGCAGAAAGGAACAAGGAGCTCTTCCAGAATGTACTTGCCGATTATCAGCATATTAAAGCGAGGAGAAAACAGTATGAAGCCGTAAGGAACGACAAGTGGTTCAATGCCCTGCAGATAAAATTTGCCTATGCCGTTACGTGTCATAAAGCCCAGGGTGGCCAGTGGGAGAGGGTCTTCATCGACCAGGGCATGTTCAACCGCAATGAAATCTCAATCGACTACCTCAGGTGGTTCTATACTGCACTTACTCGTGCTACTGATAAAGTATACCTGGTTAATTTCAATGAAGAGTGGTTTAACCCCCTGACTACCGGTAACCAGTAACCGGTTGCCGGTGTCAGTCCCCAATGATCTTCACCAGCACCCGCTTCCGTCGTTTCCCGTCGAATTCGCCATAGAATATTTGTTCCCATGGACCGAAGTCGAGTCGCCCGTTAGTAACTGCCACCACAACTTCGCGGCCCATCAGGGTTCTTTTGATATGTGCATCAGCGTTATCCTCAAAGCCATTATGCTTATATTGGGAATAGGGTTTTTCAGGAGCAAGCTTTTCAAGCCATACCTCAAAGTCGTGGTGAAGCCCTGATTCATCATCATTTATAAATACGCTGGCTGAAATATGCATTGCATTCACGAGCACTAAACCTTCAGCAATACCGCTCTCAGCCAGGCATTTTTCAACCTGACTGGTAATATTGATAAATGCCCTTCGCGTCGGCACTTCAAACCAGAGTTCTTTTCGGTACGATTTCATAAAGAGTATATTTTGAAGAAGTTAACCACGGAGTATCACAGAGTTATCACGGAGTTTCACGGTTTAAGTATCATTAAAACTCAGTGTTCCTCCGTGCAACACTTCGTGTGACTCCGTGGTTAAAAACGTTTATGTTAATTTCATATCATTAATGATTCCTGCAATTCTCTGATCAAGCAGTTTTTCTGTGTCCTCAAACTTCACTGCTGATTCAAACTTTGCATTTACACTGAAATAGAACTTAATCTTTGGTTCGGTTCCTGAAGGCCTGACAGATATCTTGGACCCGTCCCCGAGGAAGAACTGCAGTACATCAGACTGAATGAGGTCGATCTTTGTCTTCTTTCCTGTATTGCAATCAGTGGAAAGAAGCGAATCGTAGTCGTTGATCTTCACTACTTTACTGCCATTGATGCTCTTCAGTGGATTATTCCTGTAACCCTTCATCATGGCCTTGATTTCACTCTGGCCCTCAGGACCCTTGCGTACAATGTTTACCAGTTTTTCCCTGAAAAGGCCGTATTCAAGATAAATATCGATGAGCACCTCATAAAGTGATTTACCCCTGCTTTTTGCCCATGCTGTTATCTCAGCGACGAGTGCGCATGAAGCAACTGAATCCTTGTCACGTACATAATCTCCAGGCAAAAATCCATAGCTTTCTTCTCCGCCGCCTATATATTTTTTCCTGCCTTCGAGTTTCCTTATGAGCTCGGCAAAGAACTTGAATCCCGTGAGGACATTGTAACATTCTACGTTATGCTTTTCGGCAATCCTGTCCATCAGATCAGTTGAAACGATCGTCTTGATGATATACTCGTTGCCCTTATATAACTTCTTCTCCTTGTATTGAGAGAGAATATAATAAATCAGGAGCGAGCATGTCTGATTCCCGTTCAGGAGAATAAAATCGCCATTCTTATTCCTGCATGCAATTCCGAGCCTGTCGGCATCGGGGTCGGAAGCCATTACCAGTTCGGCTCCTGTCTCAACGGCTTTTTCGATTGCCATCTTCAGCGCTCCGGGCTCTTCAGGATTAGGTGATTTAACTGTCGGGAAGTTTCCATCGACCTTATCCTGTTCCGGCACACTGATTATATTCCTGAAGCCGAATAATTTAAGGGCAGGAGGGATCATCTTTACTCCTGTACCGTGTATAGGAGTATAAACTATGCCTATATCGCTGAACTTTCTAATTATTTCAGGGTTCAGGCTCATCTTGAGAACTTCCCCGAGGAACAGATCATCTGTTTCTTTACCAATGATTTTGATCTTGTCCTTTTTACCGTTGAATTTAATTTCGCTCACGGATTTTATTTTTCTGACCTCGGCAGTGATCCCTTCATCGTGCGGAGCAACAACCTGTCCACCGTCATTCCAGTACGCCTTGTAGCCGTTATATTCCGGAGGATTGTGTGAAGCAGTTATTACAACACCGCTCTGGCATTTATAATGCCTGATTGCAAATGACAATTCAGGTGTGGGTCTCAGCGACTCAAAGAGAAAGACGTCAAACCCGTTGGCGGAAAAGATATCCGCCGTGGTTTCGGCAAAGTACCTGCTGTTATTACGGCAGTCGTACGCGATTGCGACGCTTATCCCTTTACTCCCGCATTGTTTGATTATATAGTTTGAGAGTCCCTGGGTTGCCATGCCGAGGGTATAGATGTTCATCCTGTTTGTACCGGCGCCCATGATGCCTCTCAAACCACCTGTACCGAATTCAAGATCCTGGTAAAACGCATCGACAAGTTTCTTTTCATCATGCTCAAGCATATCTGCAACCTCTTTACGGGTCTCCTCGTTAAAGTCACTTCCGAGCCAATTGGCGGCTCTCTTCCTGATTTCGTCCGTTGTCAACATATTTAATAAATTATTTTCTTATTTTTTTTGACCCCCTTTCTTATTTCCCCCAGGGAGGAAAGGATTTGCTCCTGCCCCCTTGGGGGAAAGCCTGCCCCGCTTCGGCGGGGGCGGGGAAGGGGGTTATTTTAACATTTTAACGCATTTATTGAGACTTGTTCTCCAGTGAGGGATTTCCAGGTTATAAGTCTCCTTTATTTTTGTTTTATCAAGAACCGAGTATGCAGGCCTTTTAGCTGCTGACTGATAATCTTTTGAGAGAACAGGGATGATATTGCAGTCGAGTCCGGCTTCCTTTACTACCTCCGTAGCCAGATCATACCAGCTGCATACACCTTCATTTGAATAATGATATATACCCGCATGAAAAGCGAGCTTATTTCTTATAACACCTGATATGATAATCATTATAGCGCTTGCAAGATCAGCTGCATATGTTGGCGTTCCTGTCTGGTCGAATACGACCCTCAGTCGGTCGTTCTCCTTTCCCTTTTCAAGTATGGTTTTGACAAAATTGGCCCCGAAAGAAGAGTATAACCAGGAGGTTCTTATGACCATCGATCCGTAATGCATCAGTGCGGCTTTTTCTCCCTCTAATTTTGATTTTCCGTAAACACTGAGCGGATTGGGTAATGAGCCTTCATTATACGGAACATTTGAATTGCCATCAAAGATATAATCTGATGAAATATGGATCAGTTTGCATTCGCTCTCCCTGATAGCCTCTGCAATGTTGCTGACGGCAGAACTATTGATCAGTATCGCCTTATCCTGTTCCTTTTCGGCTTTATCGACAAGGTTATATGCTGCGCAGTTTATTATCCATCCCGGATCTGCGTTACGAATGAATGTTTCCGTCTGATCCTTGTCGGTGATATCGAGCGTATCGATATCCGTGAAGATAAACTGGTAACCGTAATAGTTTTTTGCTGCTTCTTTCAGCTCATTGCCAAGTTGTCCGTTTGATCCGGTCACAAGGATTACAGCCATATTTCTAGAAATTATATTCTGCTTCCCTCAAGGAAGGATTTTTCAAATCTTTTTCACTGATCACAGGTGCTGCCCCGCATGCCGGCCACTCAATTTTAAGTTCCGGATCATTAAGGGATATTCCTCTTTCCGACAATCTGTCGTAAACGTTATCTACTTTGTACTGAATTATTGCAATGTCGCTAAGAACTGAAAAGCCATGCGCGAAACCTCCGGGAATGAACAGCTGTGATTTACCATCGGAGTCGAGTTCAATACCATACCATTTTCCAAAGGTGGGGGAGCTCCTGCGCAGATCGAGCGCCACATCAAATATCTTTCCCTGGACAACCCTGACAAGCTTGGCCTGCTGATGTGGCTTGAGCTGGTAATGAAGTCCGCGTATAACGCCTCTGGATGACTTCGATTCATTATCCTGGACTGGAGCGAAGTCTATACCTGACTTATGAAATGCATTGCGGTTAAAACTCTCAAAGAAATAGCCTCGGTTATCGGCATACACCTCCGGCTTGATAACAATCAGACCCTTAAAACCTGTTTCAATTATTTCCATTCTTTTGCGCTATTTTAATCCTTCAAAGACGCTTATCTCGTCTGAGGCAATCCTCAGGAGGTATTTTCCATACTGGCTGTTTTTGAATGGCTGAGCTATTGCAACAAGCTGTTCTTTTGTGATAAACCCTCTCTTGAATGCTATCTCTTCAATACATGAAGCCTTAAGCCCCTGCCGCTGTTCGAGGGTCGCTATAAAGTTAGAAGCCTGCAGCAGACTTTCATAGGTTCCGGTATCGAGCCATGCCATTCCTCTTCCCATCAGCTTGACCTCAAGTGTTCCTTCGTTGAGATAGAGCCTGTTCAGGTCAGTTATTTCAAGTTCACCGCGTGCTGAAGGCTTCTGGGATTTTGCCTTTTTAACGACGCTGTTGTCATAAAAATACAGGCCGGTTACAGCATAATTTGATCTTGGTTGCGAAGGCTTTTCTTCGATGCTGATAGCTTTGCGGTTACCGTCAAACTCAACAACTCCGTACCTCTCAGGATCGGTTACATAATAGCCGAATACGCAGGCTCCTTTGGTGATCTGAGAGGTCTTCAGAAGCACATCCCCGAACCCGTGGCCATAAAATATATTATCGCCAAGTATCATGCAGACAGTATCATTACCGATGAATTTCTCTCCAAGGATGAACGCCTGGGCTAGTCCATCGGGTGAAGGCTGCTCTATGTAACTAAAGGTCAGCCCGAGCGATTTGCCGTCGCCCAGCAGGCTGTGGAATCCGGGCAGGTCGCGGGGCGTGGAGATGATTAGTATATCACGGATGCCGGCAAGCATAAGCGTTGATAACGGGTAATAGATCATAGGCTTATCATACACGGGCAGCATCTGTTTAGAGATAGTACTGGTTATTGGGTAAAGCCTTGTGCCTGAACCTCCTGCTAGAATTATTCCTTTCATTAGTTCTATTTTTAACCCACCCCTGCCCCCTCCCGGGAGGGGATCAGTTTGGTGCAAACCTTATACTTTTGTCTTTTGACTTTTATCTTTTGTCTTTCCTTTGCTGGTAGCCGGTGGCCGGCAGCCGGTTACCAATTATCTTCTTCCGATGCCATAATATTTAAACCCCAGTTTCTTAATCGAAGCCGGATCATATATGTTTCTGCCATCAAAAATTACCTTCTCTTTCATCAGCGAAGCCATTTTTTTGAAATCGGGCAGGTGAAATTCCGACCATTCAGTCATCAGGACCATTGCATCGGCGCTTTCAAGAGCTTCATAAGGGTTGGATGAGTAAGCTATTTTGTTTCCCAAAACTTTCTTTGTCTCCTCAAGGGCTGCAGGGTCATAAGCCCTTACCTTTGCGCCGGCTTTAAGCAGGTTTCCAATCAGGTTTATCGATGATGATTCCCTGATGTCATCAGTTTTTGGCTTGAACGACAATCCCCAAACTCCAATAGTTTTGTTCTTTAAATTATTTTTGAAATGAGCAGTCATTTTGTTGAAAATGACATTCTTCTGATATTCATTTGCTTTTTCGACAGCTTTGACCACATTCAGTTCGTACCCATGGTCGTGGGCAGTTCTGATAATTGCCTTCACGTCTTTTGGGAAGCATGAGCCTCCATAACCGGTTCCGGGATAAAGAAATTTGCTTCCGATCCTTGAGTCGCTGCCAATACCCTTCCTGACATGATTGATGTCGGCTCCAAGAATATCGCACAGGTTTGCAATTTCGTTGATGAAGCTTATCCTGGTTGCAAGCATGGCATTTGCAGCGTACTTTGTAATCTCTGCCGACGCAATATCCATGAAAAGTATCGGGTGATTATTCAGTACAAAAGGATTATACAGGCGTCTCATTATCTCTCCGGCTTTCTCGCTGTCAATCCCTATTACTATCCTTTCAGGCTTAAGGAAGTCATCAACGGCAGCACCTTCCTTAAGAAACTCGGGGTTGCTTGCCATATCGAAGCCTGCTTTTGATTTACGTTCATCGAGCTCTTTACGGATAGCTTTCCTGATCTTTTCGGATGTGCCTACAGGAACTGTGCTTTTGGTTACGATGACCGCATATGATGTGATCACAGAGCCTATTTCCCCTGCTACTTCAATAACATGCTTCAGGTCGGCACTGCCGTTTTCTCCAGGCGGTGTTCCTACTGCTATGAAAATGACCTCGGCACCCTTTATGCCATCCTTCAGTGATGAAGTGAAGAATAGCCTGTTCTTCTCTACGTTAAGCCTGATCATGCTTTCAAGACCAGGTTCATAAATGGGAACAGAACCTTCATTCAGCTGCTTAATTTTAGATTTATCACTATCGATGCATGTCACAGATACACCACTTTCAGCAAAACAGGTCCCGGTAACCAGTCCCACATAGCCTGTTCCCACAACGGCAATTTTCATATAAACCTGGTAGTTTTAAGTTTTAATATATGCAAAGATAATAGAACATGTGGAATAAAAAACGGTGCACAGCGCACGGGAGAAGACAGGTTAAAAATGCCGTGAGCCGTGCACCGTGTGCCTGTTTTTGCTTCCAACCCTATGAAAATCTTCCTTTAGTATGGCATATTTAAAAAATATGGATATCTTTGCGAACCATTTTTTTCAAAATAATGTCTAACTTATTAATTATTAGTTCATTTAAATTACAATTATGACTGAAAGCAAGAAGAAAACAACCCCCAAAGAGGTTGTTGAAAAAAACGAAGACGTTGTAAAACCTGTCAAAAAAGCAAAGGTTAAAGAAAGTAAAGAGAAACTTATTGAGGAGGCTCTGGAAGTTGAAGCAGCTCCCATCATTGAAGAAAAAGAATTTATAGTTTCCGAAGTCAGCGAAGCTCCTGAAGCCGTGATTGCTGAAGAAAAGAAAGAGAAAAGGCCAAAGAAATCAAAGCCTGAACATGAAACGGAACGCCCGGCTCCCGTTGCCAACGAGGATTTTGACTGGGTTGGTTTCGAAAAGGATGAGCTTAAGAACTCACCTAAACACAAGGAATACGAAGCGATGTACGACGAAACACTCTCAACTGTTGCAGTTGATGAGGTTGTTCATGGTACAGTTATTCAGATGACTCCCCGCGAAGTCGTTATTAATATCGGTTATAAATCTGAAGGCGTCGTTAGTCTTAACGAGTTCCGCTATAACCCGAACCTGAAAGTAGGCGATACCGTTGAGGTATATGTTGAAAGCCAGGAAGACAAGAAAGGCCAGCTTCTCCTTTCACACAAAAAAGCGCGCGCAATCAATTCATGGGACAGGGTTAATGCATCCCTTGAAAAAGATGAGATCATCACCGGTTATATTAAGTGCCGTACAAAAGGCGGTATGATTGTCGATGTATTCGGCATCGAAGCTTTCCTTCCCGGTTCACAGATTGACGTCAAGCCGATCCGCGATTACGATGTGTTTGTAGGCAAGACGATGGAATTCAAAGTTGTCAAGATCAACCAGGAATTCAAGAACGTTGTTGTATCTCACAAAGCTCTTATTGAAGCTGAACTTGAACAGCAGAAGAAAGAGATCATTGCCAAACTTGAAAAAGGACAGGTTCTTGAAGGAACCGTTAAGAATATTACCTCATACGGAGTATTTATTGACCTCGGCGGTGTCGACGGTCTTATACATATTACAGACCTTTCATGGGGCAGGGTTAACCACCCGGAGGAGATTGTTTCCCTCGATCAGAAACTCAATGTCGTCATACTCGATTTTGACGATGAAAAGAAGAGGATAGCGCTCGGTCTCAAGCAGCTTACCCCTCATCCATGGGATTCAGTCAATCCTGATCTCAAGATCGGCGATAAGGTAAAAGGCAAGGTTGTCGTTATGGCCGATTATGGTGCATTCGTTGAAATAGCCACAGGCGTTGAAGGACTGATCCATGTCTCTGAAATGTCATGGTCACAGCATCTTCGCAGCGCCCAGGAGTTTATGAAGGTTGGCGACGAAGTCGAAGCAGTTGTTCTTACTCTCGACAGGGCTGAGAGGAAAATGTCGCTCGGCATCAAACAGCTCAAACCGGATCCATGGCAGAACATCGACGATAAATATACCGTTGGTTCAAAACATATGGCTAAAGTCAGGAACTTTACAAACTTCGGTGTATTCGTTGAAATTGAAGAGGGTGTTGACGGATTGATACATATTTCGGATCTTTCATGGACAAAGAAGATCAAGCATCCTGCAGAATTTACTGCAATAGATGCTGAGATTGAAGTTGTTGTTCTTGAAATCGATAAGGAAAACAGGCGACTGAGCCTTGGACACAAGCAGCTCGAAGAGAATCCATGGGATGTATTTGAAGGCCTNNGGAGTTGAGGGATTTGCTACACCGAAACATATGGTGAAAGAAGACGGAACAATGGCAAAAGTCGATGAGAAACTGATGTTCAAGGTTATCGAATTCAATAAATCGGCCAAAAAGATCATCGTTTCTCATAGCAGGGTTTTCGAAGATGAAAAGAAATCAACTGAAGCTCCTGTTAAGAAGACAGAGGGTGAAACACCCAAGAAATCAGCAAGAAAGCCTAAGTCAAACGCTGAAAAAACAACTCTTGGTGATATTACCCAGCTGGCTGCTTTAAAAGAAGAAATGGAAGAAAAACAGAATAAAGCATCCAAGAAAGAGAAATAATTATTAAATTAGGGCTATCAAATTTTATTATTATGGATTTCAATATTGAAAGCCGGAATAACAGTACAGTGATCCAGATCCAGTCTGAGAAGCTTGATACACATATTGCTCCTGCTCTGAAATCTGAACTTGTACTGGTTTCAGGTAAGGGTGAGAAGAATATCATCCTTGACCTTGAAAAATGTCAGTACTGCGACTCTTCGGGTCTTAGTGCCATCCTGGTAGCCAACAGACTTTGTAAAAATGCCGGTGGTACATTTGTACTCTGCGGCCTGAATGAAGCCGTCGAACGTCTTATCACTATTTCTCAGCTCGACACTGTCCTGACAATCACCGGGACAATAGCCGATGCTGAAAAGATGATATCCTGAGACCGCAGCTTTGCAGGATGCCGATGAAAGTTACAGTACTTGGCAGCAGTTCTGCATTGCCGACGTCAGAAAGATTTCCTTCCGCTCATGTGCTCAATGCGCATGAGCGGTTGTTTTTAATAGACTGCGGAGAGGGAACCCAGATGCAGCTTCGCAGGAACAGGATCCGGTTCGGAAAAATAAACCATATCTTCCTCAGCCACCTCCATGGCGATCATGTTTTCGGCCTCTATGGGCTTTTATCAACATTCAGTCTCATGGGACGAGCTGCACGCCTGCATCTCTATGCCCCTGAAAACTATAACAGCATGCTCAGATCCCACCTGGCCGATTTCGACATCCACCTGAATTACGAAATTGATTTCATTCCTCTTGCCGGAAAAAAACCGTTAAAGATACTTGATGATAAATACCTGACGGTAACCTCATTTCCCCTTCAGCACAGGGTGACGGCTTTTGGTTTCCTTTTTGCTGAAAAGCCTCACGACCGCAATATTATCAAGGAATCAATTTTCAGGTATGAGATTCCTTCAGTTAGAATTCCTGCAATAAAGAAAGGCGAGGATTTCATCACGAAGGACGGGGTTCTGATAAAAAATGAAGATATCACTGTTGCAGGTCCGGCTCCGCTTTCCTACGCCTATTGCAGCGACACAAAATATTTTAAGCGGCTGTCATCTTTCGTTAAGGGTGTCGACCTGCTTTACCACGAAGCTACCTTCGATATGTCACTTCAGGATCTGGCGAAAACAACTGGCCATTCAACATCTCTGGATGCTGCAAAAGTTGCAGCCTCAGCAGGAGTTGGCAGCCTCATGATTGGACATTTCTCAGCCAGGTATAAGGATATCTCGCCTCTCGTGGAGGAAGCCAGACAGATATTCCCCCTGACATTCCCAGCCCTTGACGGGCACACATACGAAGTGGGAAGCCACGTTAATCCTTAAGAAAAGAATTTCTATCTTTGACCACTTTCTGGACTTAATTAAAGCATTGTGCACGATAAAATATTGATACTTGATTTCGGCTCTCAATATACTCAACTGATAGCCAGGAGAATAAGGGAACTTAATGCTTATTGCGAAATATATCCGTTCAACCATTTCCCGGTTCCGGACAGTAGTGTAAAAGGGGTTATTTTATCAGGCAGCCCATCGTCGGTACGCGACAAGGATGCACCGGTTCCGCAGTTGGAGAAAATCAAGGGTCATATCCCTCTTCTGGGTGTTTGTTATGGTGCTCAATATCTTGTTCAGGGATTCGGAGGTGAAGTCCTTCCTTCCAATACACGTGAGTACGGAAGAGCAAACCTGATCTCAATTAATACAGAAGACCAGCTCTTTAAAAACATCACACCTGGCGCACAGGTATGGATGTCTCATGGCGATACAATAGTGACCATGCCTGAGAACTACGAGATTACAGGCTCAACTGCTGACGTTAAAGCCGGAGCTTTCCATATAAAAGGAGAAAAAACCTGGGGCATCCAGTTCCATCCTGAAGTCTACCATACCACTGAAGGAAAACTGATACTCGCCAATTTTGTCGGAGGCATATGCGGATGCGCAATGAACTGGACCCCTGGTTCGTTTGCAGAATCAACAGTTGCCGGACTTAAGCGACAACTCGGCAATGATAAAGTGATCCTTGGTTTATCCGGAGGTGTCGATTCATCTGTGGCGGCCGCACTTCTTAACAAGGCAATAGGTAAGAACCTGACATGCATCTTTGTTGATAACGGGCTGCTAAGAAAGAATGAATTCGCAAAAGTGATGGAATCTTATCCGGGTCTCGGGCTGAATGTAGTCGGTGTTGATGCGGCAGACAGGTTCCTTGATCAGCTTGAAGGAGTGAGCGAGCCGGAGAAAAAGAGAAAGATCATAGGAAAGGTTTTTATTGAAGTTTTTGAGGAAGAAGCGCGTAAGGTGAAGGATGTTAAATGGCTTGCCCAGGGAACCATTTATCCTGATGTAATAGAATCAGTATCTGTGAATGGTCCGTCAGCAACAATAAAATCCCATCATAATGTCGGAGGACTGCCCGAAAAAATGCATTTGAAAGTTGTAGAGCCGCTTCGGTTGCTTTTCAAAGATGAAGTCAGGAGAGTCGGGACCACACTCGGACTGCCCGATTATATTCTGAAAAGGCATCCATTCCCCGGACCCGGACTTTCAATCAGGCTCCTGGGAAAAATATCGAGGGAAAAGCTGGAAATACTCCGGGAGGCAGACGAGATATTTATTGAGGGCCTGAAGAAACAGGGACTCTACGATCAGGTATGGCAGGCAGCAGTAATCCTTCTTCCGGTTCAGTCAGTCGGAGTTATGGGTGACGAGAGAACCTATGAGAATACAGTCGTTTTGCGGGCTGTAAATTCCACTGATGGTATGACCGCTGACTGGTCGCACCTGCCCCATGAATTCCTTGGAATGATCTCAAATGAAATAATAAATAAGGTTAAAGGGATCAACAGGGTGGTGTATGATATAAGCTCTAAACCACCTTCCACTATTGAATGGGAGTAGAAGTTTGGAGTGAGCTAAAGTCAGAGGTGGAGAACAAAAAGATGTAAAACCCGTTTATGAAGAATAGGATATAATAAGTTAATATGATTATGAAAGTCAGAAGAGCAACACCTGCAGTATTATTTTTAGTTTTATTGATATTCAACCTGCCGGTCGCGGCACAGACGCTGAATGAGGGTACATTCAAGATAGGCAGGACCATGGGNNCTGCTTAAGGATCTTGACCCGCACTCAACTTATATATCTGCAAAGGATGTCAGGGATATGAATGAACCGCTCCAGGGTAACTTTGAAGGAGTCGGTATTCAATTCAATCTTTTGCACGATTCGATAATTGTTATTGAGACCATTTCGGGTGGTCCATCTGAAAAGGTCGGCCTTCATGCCGGAGACAGAATAGTAACAATTAACGGGGAGAAAGTTGCCGGGATTAATATCACAACCTCAGGGGTCCGAAGCCGGCTGATGGGTCCAAAGGGAACGACTGTTATCGTAAATATTGTAAGGAAAGGAGAGAAAGGTATTCTTGATTTCACGATTATTCGCGACAAGATACCGTACTATAGCCTCGATGCTGCATATATGCTCGACAATGAGACAGGTTATGTGAAGTTTAATAAATTTGCCGTCACCACCAATAAGGAATTCACCGATGCCCTTATCCCGCTGAAAAAGAGCGGAATGAAAAATATTGTCATTGATCTCAGGTCAAATGGCGGAGGTGTAATGTCGGCTGCAACAGACCTTGCAAATCATTTCTTCAGCGATCAGAAACTGCTTGTTTACATGTCGGGCAGAAAAATGCCGAGACGAGATTTCAAGTCTTCGGGTTCAGGTGACCTTTCTGCTTCCAGGGTGGTGATCCTTACAGATGAAGAGTCAGCTTCGGCCAGCGAAATTTTTACCGGCGCGCTTCAGGATTGGGACAGGGCAGTGGTAATGGGCAGGCGCACCTTCGGCAAAGGATTGGTTCAGAATGGTTTCTATCTTACCGATGGTTCCATGATAAGGCTAACGATAGCGCGTTATTACACACCTACCGGACGATCAATACAGAGCCCGTACAATGAGGGTTACGATAAATATATGAGCAACTTNNGGAGGTTTAATGCCAGATGTTTTCGTTCCGGCTGATACCACGTTCTATTCTGACTATTACAAAGCTCTTTTCAGGAAAGCTGTCTTCAGTAGCTTCATCCTTGAGTATGCCGATAAAAACAGGGATAAGATAAAGTCGGCATATACATCCTTCAATGATTTTAAAGAAAGATTCCGGTTTTCTGATGATGAAATCCATGCTTTCATAAAGAAAGGGGAGGACGCTGGAGTAAAATACAATGATCATCAGTTTAAGATATCAGAGGAAGAGATACTTCTTGCGCTAAAAGCATTGGTAGCTAATAATTTCTGGCAGACAAACGAGTACTTCAGGATAATTAACGAAAACGATAAACTGATTGATAAAGCCCTGAAATTGGTTTCTGACAAGGATGCTTATAACAAGATCCTTGGTGACAAATAGCTGATTTTACTGATTAGCTTGATTTCTTTGCAGAATAAATGAAATCGTAAGTAATCGTCGGATCAGTATCGTTCGTTAAAGAATATGTCCATTCAAGAATATCATTATCGATTGTGAAATTCCAGGTGGATGTCGCTCCGGTCACAGTCATAGCATTGCCGTTTAAAGTCCACGAAAACAGACCATATACATCTTCGTTCTGGTAATATATTCCTGTACCGCTGGAGGCAAACTCATAAGTCTCTTCATTGTCCAGGAGATAAAGCGTATATAGGTCCTTTTTAACACTATTATTGTATGTGACCTGTGTTTTTGAAATAACGTTCCACCTACCGATAATTGCTTTGCTCAGTGGAACATCTTTTTCACAGGATGTTATTACTGCCAGAAAAATCAGTGGAGTCAATAAAAGCCTTTTCATAATATCTTAAATAATAGTTATAGTGGGGTAATCCCTTTTGTAAAGAAACGATAAAAATTGAAAAGTGGCCTGCATTAAAACAAAAGATTCCGTGAAAACTCTTTTTATATGGGCAAATAACTAATTTTGAAAATCACTTATGTATAATGAAATTCACTGCAAAGACTCTTTACGGGCTTGAAGATGTTCTGGCCCTGGAGCTGAAGGAGCTTGGTGCCTCAGATATNNAAGGCATCAGAAGTGGAATGGTCTGAAATCATGGACCACGACTCTTCATTTTCTGTTGCGCCGGTTGTGCGCTCTGAACTCTTTGATCATTCGGGCTACCCGGCTCTGGTTGTCAAGGATGCCATTGCGGATTATTTCCGGGGGAAGAGTGGTAAGAGGCCGTCTGTCAGCACTTCGGACCCTGATGTAGTGATCAATCTTCATATCAGCAACGATCATGTAGACATATCACTCGATTCATCAGTAATACCGTTGTATAAAAGGGGTTACAGGTCAGAACAGGGATTGGCTCCATTGAATGAAGTTCTTGCTGCAGGAATGATTATGCTTTCGGGTTGGGATGGCACTCTGCCACTTCAGGATACTATGTGCGGATCAGGCACTATACTGATTGAAGCGCAGATGATTGCCAATAAAATACCTCCGGGAAAATTCAGGAATTTTTTCGGATTTACCCGCTGGAAAGATTTTGATGAAAACCTTTTTATCAGGATGAAAAAGGAGAGCGAAGCGCAGATAGTTAAATCCGGCACGCTGGTTACCGGCAGCGATATATCTGAAGCCGCTGTCCGGCAGGCTGAAGCAAATATCAGGAAAGCAGGTCTTGAAGGTGTTATATCGGTTGAGGTAGCTGATTTCAAGGATGTAAAGAGAGCATCAGGTGACGGGTACCTCGTTATTAATCCGCCTTATGGACAGAGGCTTAAACCTGATGAAATAGAAAACCTGTATAGCATGATAGGTTCAACTCTTAAACATCATTTTGCCGGAAATAAGGCTTGGATTATCACATCCGGGAAGGAGTATCTAAGGAATATCGGACTTAAACCGAAAAAGAAATTTACCCTTTTCAACGGGGCTCTGGAATGCGTTTTTGCTGGCTACGAACTATATGAGGGAACGAAAAAACAGGCATCAGCGTGAAATCGTCGTAAAAATGGTGTTTATCACTATAATTGCCTACTTTTATCAAAAAGCAAGTTGAAACCGGCATGAGTAATGTGGAAAAGTTATAATTTGGTAACTTCATATTTTTATTATATTTGTTATCGGAAAAACAGGGTCCTTACCCAAAAAGAGCTTAAATGGGCTTTGATATAGAAAATTACTTAACGGACCAGTCAAAGAAAAATGTTATCCTTTTTTATAAGGGTAATGTTGATTCTGACGTCATCAATCACGTTCTCGATACGGTTGAGGACAAAATGGTTCAGATTAATGAGCAAGCCAAGCTCCGGAAGAAGGTCTATAATGTGCTTGTTGAGAGCCTGCAGAATCTGTATCACCATGTCGATAAAGTACCTGAAGATTTCGAAGACCAGACCTCAGAAAAGTTTGGCCTGCTCATTGTAGAAAAGGTTGACTACGGTTATAAAATAATTACCGGGAACTTTGTACATGCAGATAATATTGAAAAGCTCGAAGAAAAGATCAAAAGGATCAACAGGTCAAGCCACGAGGAGATCAAGGAACTATATAAATTCATCCTCAATCACCAGCGCATCTCTGCCAAAGGTGGTGGCGGACTTGGTCTTGTCGATATTGCCAGAAAGACGGGCAATAAACTAGATTACACATTTAAACGGTATAATGATAAATACTCTTTTTTCTACCTGAACATCCTGGTTGACGAAAGAGAACAAGTATGAATTTAATTTTACAAAACTTAAAACTTAATAAAAATGGAACCGATCATCATTGAAGGAACGCCGAAAACCCCAACAGTTAAATTTGATGCAATTGAAGGTGTATTCGAAATAAAGGGACGTTCAATTCCAGAAAACTCAGTTGAATTTTATAAACCTCTTGTTGACTGGCTCGACACCTACAAAGAGACACCGCTGATAAAAACCGTGGTGAATATCCGGCTTGAGTATTTCAACACGAGTTCCTCGAAGTGCATTCTTGATGTCTTCAAGAAGCTTGAGGCTATTCATAAGGCCAAAAATGAAGTGGAAGTAAACTGGTACTATGAGGAGGACGATGAGGATATGCTCGAAGCCGGTGAAGATTATGAATCTATCATCAGGGTGCCGTTTAAGATGATTGAAATAGTAGAATAATCTGCTTAAAATCTCGGGTTGATCATTGTCAGGTCGGTTATTCCAAAAACTAAAGGGGCTTTTGAAAGCCCCTTTTTTTATTCTGATTTTTTTAGCTTATGCCCGATTGCCACTTCTCCTGAATCGAGAATCTTCTTGAGCACCCTGAAATAGAGTGCAAAATAAAGCAATATAGTCATCGCCCACAGAACAATCACATTTACTGTAAAAGTATCCATATCCTTTCCGAATATCCTTTTGACAGGTGAATAAAAGTGAGCTTTTATCATGTTGGTCTCAGGATCGGTATAAATGGGATCAAGCTTCTGGATAATCTCACCCTTGAAATCAATGGTCCTCACTGTTTCATTCTTGTTGGTGACAAACTCTTCAAGAGACTCATTGGCATAATCGTCCCTTAATTTCAGGAATGCCTGGCTGTTTTCTGTATTGAGCTTTGTTACAAGAGCATCCTTCATTTCGCCGGCGCTCTTGGAGTAGTCGACATAGTATTTTCTTATTATATCGACACAATTAAGCGCTTCACCGGCAACTTCAGGAGTCACCTTTTCAGGAGTGAGCGAATCAAGGTAATTGAATTTTAGATCGGGAGTCTCTATAAGCTGTTTCCTGATCTCATTGCGGCAAATGAGAAGCTTGCTATTAAAGTCTTTGCTCCTGACACCCCTTTCGAGATCTGTTTTGATGTTTTCAAGCTTGCCTTTTATTTCGGAATGCCAGTAATCCTTCTTGAATTTAGCTTTGCTGATGGCTTTATCAAAGACATAGAATTGCCTTTCAAATTTATTATCCTTGAACTGTTTGACAGCCAATGCTTCATATCCCCACCTAGCAGTAATGAATTCACCATATATAGGAATTGAAACAGGTGATGACAAGTTAGGGTTAAGCTTTTCGAACTTCACCATTATACCGCTTAATATGATCTGCGGGATTACAAGGAAAGGTATTAAGATATAAATGGTAACAACAGCCTTGAAACTGTCGGATATAACCAGACCGATCATGTTCGCGCCGGCCCAGCATGTGAAGAGCACAAGCCAGTACTCGAACCACATGCCTTTTATGCCGATAATTGAGTTTCCGATAATTACAAAGCTCAGTGCCTGGATGGCAGAGATACTCAGCTGAACAAAGACCTTTGACATCAGGTAACTGTTCCAGCTTAGGTTAAGGAATGCCTCTCTCTTCAGTATTTTTCTGTCTTTGATGATCTCTTCGGCGCTCACTGTAAGTCCCATGAATATGGCAATGATTACCGACATAAATATATATACCGGAAGGTTGCTGTTCTCATAAAGAGTGTACTTCGGATTTGTCGCGCTCTCGTCAAAATACCTGATGAGGAAAGCGAGCGCAAAAGCCAGGATGGGAGCTTCAAGCAGCGTAATGAGCAGATACTGTATATCGGCAATCTTCGACAGCACATCACGCTTTGTGAATACAAGCATCTGCTTGAATTTATTAGGCGTCTTAAAATTTATTTCCGGAATTGCAGCACCGGGTTCGATGATATCTTCCTTTTTTTCACTCTTGTAGAGGTTGCTCCAGTCGGCAGGCGATATCCGCCTGGTATCGGTGGGCTGACCGCTCTCTGTAAAGACCCTTGTTTCGACAATATTGAAGATCTGTTCGGGGTTGACGTTACCGCAAACGTAGCATTCGCTCTCGTTGTAGTTTGCCTGTTCAATTTTTCTCTTGAAGTATTCGATAGACTCAACCGGGTTTCCGTTATAGATAAGGTATCCGCCGGTATCAAGGATGATGAGCTTATCGAACATCTTGAATATTTCAGAGGAGGGCTGATGTATTACAATAAAGAGAAGTTTCCCCTTCCTGGCAAGTTCCTTCAGAAGGTCAAGAATGTTTTCTGAATCGCGCGAGGAGAGACCTGAAGTAGGTTCGTCGAGGAACATGATAGCAGGTTCGCGGATTAACTCCAGCGAAATGTTGAGCCTTTTGCGCTGTCCTCCGCTGATCTTTTTGTTAAGAGGGCTTCCAACCTGGATGTCGCGTATCTCAAAAAGGCCGAGGTTTTTCAGGGTATTATCGACCCTGGTCACTATTTCATCTTCAGAAAGATTATCAAAGCAGAGCTTTGCATTATAATAGAGGTTTTCGAATACCGTCAGCTCTTCAATCAGCAGGTCATCCTGTGATACATACCCGATAAGGCCTTTGATCTTTTCTTTGTCCTTATGAATGTTCACCCCGTTAATGAGGACCTCACCATCAAACGGAGCATTAGTACCGTTCAGAACGCCAAGAAGCGTTGATTTCCCTGCCCCGCTGGCTCCCATAATCCCGACCATCCTTCCAGATTCTTCCCTGAAGCTCATATGGTGAATTCCCACACTGCCGCTCTTGAACCGGTATTCTATGTTGTTTACCTCATATACAACCCTGGATGCTTTGAATTCCTCTTTGAGAAACTGCATAGTCACATCCCAGTAATAGACAGGTTTTATCTTATAACCCTTGATTGATGAACCTTGGCTGAAAGGATATACTTTGTCTTCCTGCAGCAGCTGGCCATTCATCGAAAGTTCGCCTGTACCCGTAAATCTGACGAAATAGAGTTTTACAGAGGAAATGAATAATATCCATATCTGTCCCTTCAGCAATTCCTTGTAAATATGCTTGGCTTCCTTCAGTCCGGGTTCCGTGTTGCTATTTATAAGCAGAAGATTCTGAGAGTCAGGAATACTGGTGAAAGGATTCAGAACAAAACTTTCAATAAAACCATACTCTTCCTCGGTAATGTTCAGCCCTTCGGCAAGAGTGCTGATAAATCCAAGTTCCAGATGACTTACTTCCTGCCCTCCGGATTTACAGAATTCAAGTGCCTGGATCACAACAACAATTCTCTGTTCCTGGTCAAGCTGACCCTGTTCGTTTATCTCCTTGCAGAGTTTCCTTATCCTTATGGCAATAGCGCCTTCACGACGCTCTGCGCTGCTCTTTTCAAGCTTTTTCCTTGCCTCGTCAAACGCAACGTCATATTTAAGAAGGTATTCTTTTACAAGTTCCAGATTAAGCAGCCGCTTGAGAAAAGCTTCAACTACACCTCTTCTCTCTCTGTCATTAGCCTGAGGTTTCGCAATTATGGCAAACAACTGCATAAGGGTTTCGAGGATCTTTTCACTCATAGAAGGTCACTTTTTATTCCGATTTGAAGGTAGGAAATATATTGCATGGTACAAAAATTCCGGGATTAGATTTTTAATACCATATGCTCATCCTTTTCTTTTCTTTTTCTTCTCAACAGAGAAGCCGAATTTGCCAATGAACTTGCCAGTCTCATAATATTTCCCATGAAGATAGCTGAGAGGATTGGCATCGGAAAGCCTAAACTTTCCGCTTTTCCGGTCAATATATTCCTCATCTGCATTTATTGCGACTACTTCCGAAATAAACATATGGTGTGAGCCGAGCTCCTTTATTTCCCTGACAACGCATTCAATGTTTACCGGGGATTCTTTCAGCAGAGGCGCTTTGACTTTTGATGCAGGCACCGGTGTAAGCCCCATTTCTGCAAATTTATCAAAGTCTCTTCCTGATCTTACTCCGCACCAGTCAGTAGCAAAAGCCAGCGCCCTGGTTGTAAGGTTAATTACAAAATCGCCATTCTTACGGATAATTTCATAAGAGTGCCGTGACGGCCTTAATGAAATATAGCACATTGCAGGATCGGTGCATATCGTTCCGGTCCAGGCAATTGTAATAATGTTATATTCAGATGGTTCATATCCGCATGTAACCATTACGGCCGGCAAAGGATATATCATCGTACCAGGTTTCCAGAGAATTTTAGTCATTGACTATTATATTGAATCTTAATTATTTCAAAGATAATATTATACTTTAATGTATTCTTTCTTGTCAGTATGGCATAATTAAACTATATTTTAATGCCAAAAAGTCCTTCTTTCGGGTACGGCAGATAATTTGTTCCATTTTATAAAAACAAGCTAAAAATGAATCTGAATAATTTTACATTAAAAGCACAGGAAGCAGTACAGAAGGCATTCAATATCGCTGCAGCAAAAGGTCAGCAGGCAGTCGAATGCGCACATCTTCTCAAGGGAATAATGTTCGAAGCAGAAAGTGTTACTGACTTTCTGTTTGGAAAGATGGGCGTTAATAAAGCAAATCTGTCGCGCGGTATAGAAAAGCTCATTGATTCATATCCAAAAGTATCAGGGGCAGAAGCGTATGTCTCTTCTTCATTATCTGAGGCAATGCGGAAAGCTAACAGTTTTGCCTCAGACAAGAAGGATAAGTTTGTCACTGCCGAACATCTTCTTATGGGTATTCTTGAAACCGACGACAAGGCATCAAAGCTGCTTAAGGATAATGGAATGACTATGGCCGGTCTTAAAGCTTCAGTTGATGAGCTCAGGAAAGGCTCTTCGGTTGATAGTCAGACAGCCGATGATACGTTCGATTCGCTGAACCGGTATGCTATAAACCTCAATGAAAGGGCAAGATCGGGTAAGCTTGATCCGGTAATAGGACGCGATGAAGAGATACGCCGTATTCTACAGATACTTGGGCGGCGTACAAAAAACAATCCTCTGATGATAGGCGAACCAGGCGTGGGCAAGACTGCAATTGCGGAAGGAATAGCCCACAGGATAATAAGGGGCGATGTCCCTGAAGACCTTAAATCAAAAGTGATCTATTCACTTGATATGGGTGCGCTGATTGCCGGTGCCAAGTACAAAGGCGAGTTTGAGGAGAGGCTTAAATCGGTGGTAAACGAAGTTATCGGTTCAAACGGCGAGATCATCCTTTTTATTGATGAGATACATACCCTCGTCGGCGCAGGTCAGTCTGAAGGCGCCATGGATGCAGCCAACATTCTTAAGCCGGCGCTGGCAAGGGGAGAGCTCAGGGCCATCGGAGCCACAACACTTAATGAGTACCAGAAGTATTTTGAAAAAGATAAAGCTCTCGAAAGAAGGTTCCAGGTGGTTATGATCGATGAACCTGGCCGTGAGGACTCTATCTCGATACTGCGTGGGATACGTGAAAAATATGAGGCACATCATAAAGTAATTATCAGGGACGAGGCAATAATTGCTGCCGTTGATCTTTCAGTGCGCTACATAACCAACAGGTTTCTTCCTGACAAGGCAATCGACCTTATCGACGAGGCTGCAGCAAGGCTCAGGCTGCAAATGAATTCCGTTCCTGAGGAAGTTGATGAAGCGCAGAGATCTATTACAAGGCTCGAAATCGAAAGGGAAGCTGTAAAAAGAGATGGTGATAAAGATAAGGAAGAAGAAATCTCACGTGAGCTTGCAGATTTACAGGCAAAAAGAGATGAGCTTAATGCAGCCTGGAAAACTGAAAAGGAAATGATCAGCAAGGTACAATCTAAAAAAGAGGCAGTTGAGTCTCTTCGTTTCGAAGCTGAACAGGCTGAACGGGCCGGTGACTATGAGAAGGTGGCCGAAATTAGATATGGAAAGATAATAGGACTCGAAAAGGAAATAACCATACTGAAGGAACAGATTGAGAAAAAAAGGAGCAAGGGATCCCTGATCCAGGAAGAAGTTAAGTCGGAAGATATTGCCGAAATCGTTTCCAAATGGACTGGAATTCCTGTTTCGAGAATGCTTGAAAGCGAGAAAGAGAAGCTTCTTCGTCTGGAGGAAGAGCTTCATAAGAGGGTCGTGGGTCAGGATGAAGCCATAAGCGCCGTAGCTGACGCAGTAAGAAGATCAAGGGCCGGACTTCAGGACCAGAAAAAGCCTGTTGGATCCTTTATTTTTATCGGCACAACAGGTGTAGGAAAGACTGAACTTGCAAGAGCCCTGGCAGAGTTCCTCTTTAACAATGAGAACCTGTTGACCCGAATCGATATGTCGGAGTACCAGGAAAGGCACTCTGTATCAAGGCTTATTGGCGCACCTCCGGGATATATCGGTTACGAGGAGGGAGGCCAGCTCACTGAAGCTGTCCGTCATAAACCGTATTCAGTAGTGCTGCTCGACGAGATTGAAAAGGCACACCCTGACCTTTTTAATCTTCTGCTGCAAGTACTCGACGAAGGCAGACTGACTGACAACAAAGGAAGAACAGTGAATTTCAGAAACGTCATAATTATTATGACTTCCAACCTTGGATCCGATATTATCAGGGACCGGATGGAAAAATGGAATAACAAAATGCCGGAAAAAGAAGAAGAGCTTTTAAGAAAGGATATCTTCAGCCTTCTGAAAAAATCGATGAGGCCAGAATTCCTGAACAGAGTCGATGAGATTGTGATGTTCCGTCCGCTTAATATTGAACAGATCAGGGAAATAGTGGTTATTCAGCTTGACCTGGTAAAAAGGATGCTGCAGGAACATAATATTGGTCTTAAAGTAACTGATGACGCAATAAGCTGGATTGCAGAGAAGGGATATGATCCGCAGTCAGGTGCAAGACCGGTAAAACGGCTTATTCAGAAGGAAATAATCAATGAACTCTCAAAAGAGCTGATTGCAGGTAATATCCCTAAAGAGAGCGTTGTTGAAGTCAGTGTTGAAAAGGGGAAAATTAAATTTAAGGTTTAAGGCCGGTTACCGGTTACCGGTTGCCGGCTACCGGAAACCGATAACCCGCGGATTACTTCATAGATCTGATGCAGGCATCCAGATCATCATAAATCTCAAACACAGTATGCAGGTGAAGTGTATGGAGCACTTGCATTACAGCAGGTTCAGGGTTGGCCAGTTTAAGCATACAATAATTGTTGCGTGCATTCTTCAGGATTGAGAGAAGGCATCCAAATCCGGAACTATCCATATACTCGACTCCCCTGAGGTCGAGTATGATTTTCGATGTTCCATTCCCGAAAAGCTTGCCGATCTCTTGTTTTATTTCATCGGTGATAAGTGCATTGATCTTGTTGACACTGAAAGTGACTATGTCGATTTTGTCCCTCTTTTCAATGCTGATCATCTAACTCTTTTTTAGTCGGTTGGTTACCAGGTCATCCAGCTCCTTGATCGCTTCTGCCGTGTCGTTTCTGAACCTGTCAATATATGACTGATATTTCTCGCGTTCCTTTCCCTCTTTGGCCTGAAGCTCGAGTGTCTTCAGTATTGTGGCAAGATCACTCATACCCATTATAGCTACCGACGATTTTGCCTTATGGGCAAGCATTCCAAGTGATAGATAGTTCTTTTGTTCGAGGAATGATTTCATCTCATTGTGAAATTCAACGACCTGTTCCCTGAACATAGTGACAATTTCACGAATCACATCACTGTCACCCCCGGATACGGAATCGAGGTATTCAGTATTTATGAATTTGTAATCCATAACACCAGAAAATAAAGGATCAATAAATAAGAATGCAAAGAATTGAACAAATATAACCAATTTTTTATCAGCATGGATTCCCATATGCATGAAACGTTTTTTGTAAACGGAAATAAGTGCTAAATTTATAGCGAGAAAAATAATATGGTATGAAGCGTTTAAAGCATTTCCTGACTTTGTTTTTCATTTTCAGTTTCTCCTTCCTGAATGCACAGACTAATATTAACGTGCGAAAAAATGAATTTAAAAAGGATAAGAACGGATTCGATCTCGCATGGCAACATATCAACACCGGCGATTCATATTATTCAGAACAGGGCATTTGGTATGGCTATGCTTATGAGGAATATGTAAAGGCAGGAATCTATAACAGTTCAAATTCCGAACTGAATTACAAGACTGGTGTCTCAGCCCTTTTTTCAGATAACAAGGAGAGAGCTTCTGAATTCTTTCTTAAGGTGCTTCAGTACAAAAGCGGCATCACTGATGATATCCTGTTGCTTACAGGCCACTCCCTGCAGTATGCAGGAAAGTACACCGAAGCAATCGAGAAGCTGACCAGCTACCTTAATTCAACTGTGAAGAAGTCGGAGCAGAATATCTCAGATGCCAACAGATTTATTGAGGAATGCAATTCTGCGCTTACCATTACAAAAGATACTCTAAGGATCGAAATAAAGAATGTCGGGCCGAACATCAATTCTGCCGCCGACGATTACGCCGAAATATTCACCGCAGACGGTAAAACAATGTACTTCGCCTCAAGACGCGAATTCTCAAAATCGAGTACATTATACGGCGATGGAAAGTTTGATGAGAATATCTACTTTTCGACATTTATGAATGGTACATGGGGAACCGCAGCCACTGCAGGAAAGAACCTCAATACCAATTTATGTGAGACTCCTCTCTATATTAATCCTGCCGGTGACGAGCTTTTTATCTATGCCGGATATGAAAACGGAGGCGATATCAAAGTATCGGAACAGAAGAAAAATGATTGGAAGACACCTTCCTCCCTATCATATAATATTAACAGCAGCGGGGCAGAGACATCCTTTACCTTCAATCCTTCCGGCAATGAAATATGGTTTGTGACAGATAAGGGGAAGGATGGACTTGGCGGTAAAGATATTTATGTATCCAAAAAGCTTGATGAAAAGAAATGGTCGAAACCGGTCAATGCCGGTCCTAAGATCAACACTCCCCTTGATGAGGAGTCAGTCAGGTTTTCTGATCTTGGCGATACTATATTTTTCAGTTCAAAAGGACATAATTCAACCGGCGGTTTTGATGTTTTTTACAGCGTAAAAGGTCCCGGCGGAGAATGGGGAAATGCCGTAAATTACGGTTTCCCGCTCAATACAGCATGGGATGACCTCTTTTATTATAAACCTAAAGGAAGCAAATCATTCTTTTTTGCTTCAAACCGCCCTGGAACAAATGGCGGACTGGATATTTTTGAAGGGAAGCCCCTTCTTCCGAAACCAGTAATAGTACCGGTAGTGGTTCTTCCTCCTGAACCACCTAAACGTGATACTGTTGTGATCAGGGATACGGTGGTTATGATCAAACAGATTGTTCAGGCCCCGCCTCAACCGGTGGCTGCCCCTGAACCTCCGAAAGAAGTAGTTCTGTACCTTATCGGAAAAGTTAAGGATTCGGAGACATCTGAACCAGTCCTTGCAAAGATTGATGTAATTGACCTTGCCACCGATCAGAATGTTGCAACAACTGCAAGCTCTGACGTAGATGGAACATACAGGGTCAGGCTTCCGGATAAAAAAGCATATATGGTTAATTTCCGCGGAGCAGGCTTCCTGTCGGATATGAAGCGGGTAAGCATCCCCGCAAACTATTATTCCGATGTATTTAACCTCGACGTTTCACTGATCAAGGTTAAGGTCGGCAAAAAGGTGGTCCTGAATAATATCCTTTTCGAAACAGGAAAATCAATACTGACTCCAAGTTCCAATACTGAACTTGACCGTCTTTATAATATTCTTATTGATAATGCCCAGATGAAGATCGAAATATCAGGCCATACTGACAAGACGGGGAGCGAGCCCGTGAACTTCAAGCTTTCGGAAGCCAGGGCAAAATCTGTAGTGGAGTATCTTGTCAGGAAGGGCATCGACCGGGCAAGACTTGAATACAAGGGATTCGGTTCTCTTCAGCCGATAGCTGATAATGCCACCGCCGCAGGAAGGACTAAAAACAGAAGGGTTGAATTCAAAATACTTGAATTCTGATAAAGATACTTTACCAATGAAGAATACTGCATTTACTAAATTTCATGAAGAAGCGGGAGCCAGGATGGTCCATTTTGCAGGCCATAATATGCCGCTGGAATATACCGGAATAAATGATGAACATATCAATGTAAGAACCAGGATCGGTGTATTTGATGTCTCTCATATGGGAGAGTTCTGGGTCACCGGACCTGATGCCCTTGCTTTCCTTCAGCTTATTACCTCGAACGATGTCTCTATACTCACTGATGGTAAGGTGCAGTATTCCTGCTTCCCAAACGGTAAGGGCGGCATTGTCGACGACCTTTTGGTTTACAGGTTTAATGCCAGAAAATATCTTCTTGTCGTAAATGCAGCCAATATTGAGAAAGACTGGAACTGGTGCGTTAAGAATGCATCAGGATTCGCCATTGTGCCAGGGAAAGATCTCGTGAACGCTTCAGATGACGTTGCCCAGCTAGCCGTCCAGGGCCCGCTGGCGTTAAAGGCTATGCAGAAACTCACAGAAACTCCCATTACCGGGATGGAGTACTATACATTCATGGAAATCGACTTTGCAGGTATCAAAAATGTAATTTTCTCGACAACGGGTTATACCGGGGCAGGCGGTTGTGAGATATATGTTAAGAACAGCGACGGCCCGAAACTCTGGAATGCTGTATTCGAAGCAGGAGAAGAGTTCGGAATAAAACCCGCAGGGCTGGCAGCACGCGATACACTAAGACTTGAAATGGGCTACTGCCTTTACGGCAACGATATTAATGACACTACGTCACCCATAGAAGCAGGACTCGGTTGGATCACCAAATTTAATGATTCAAAGAATTTTATCGATAAAGATCTCCTCCTTAAACAGAAAAATGATGGAGTCAATAAGAGACTCAGGGGATTTATTATGATAGACAGGGGGATACCGAGACAGCATTATGAAGTCGTTGATTCAAATGGAAATAATATTGGAGAAGTGACTTCCGGCACCATGTCGCCGATGCTGAAGCAGGGAATCGGAATGGCATACCTTGCCAGGGGCTTCTGGAAGACCGATACTGAGATATTTATACGCATAAGGAACAAAGACCTTAAGGCCAAGGTTGTAAACGTGCCTTTTTATATTAAGTAATGGCATTAAGGTATTAAGGTATAAAGGTATTAAGGTATTAAGGCAAACCGATAGACAAGCTAACACCGTAACACCGTAACACCGTAACACCATAACACCATAACACCATAACACTGTAACTCCATATTGATGGGGAGAAGGAACCTTGAGACATGTTTTTCACCGGTATTGTATGAAGCCGATCTGCATGCAGGATCGATAGTTGTGATCATTGATATCCTGCGGGCGACGTCAGCTATTTGCACTGCCTTTGCCAATGGAGCAGAATCAATAATTCCGGTNNTACTTGATTTTGCGGATTTCGGCAATTCCCCTTTCAACTTTACCAGGGAAAGGGTTGAAGGAAAAACTATTGTTTACAGCACAACGAACGGCACACGAATAATTAAAATGTCTTCATCGGCAGGCAGGATAGTAATAGGATCTTTTCTGAACATGAGCGCACTTGCCGATTGGATCATTTCACAGGAAATGGATATTGTGCTCTTTTGCGCCGGATGGAAAAACAGGTTCAATCTTGAGGATACAATATGTGCCGGGGCAATGGCAGAAAAGCTTTTAGCTTCATCCCTATATTCGACAATCTGTGACTCAACTCATGCTGCAATGGATCTCTGGACTCTGGCAAAAAACGACTTACAGGGCTACATTGAAAAAGCTGCTCAGAGGAGCCGGCTGCGCGTCAAGGGACTTGATGATTGTATCGGGTTTTGCCTTACTGCCGATTTCACAAAAAAGATACCTGTAATTAAAAATGGGATTCTTGTCGATAATATTTTATAGATTAATGTTTTAGTGTTATTTGACAATGACTAGCTCTTTTTATTATATTTTTGTGAAACAGTAGATCGAATTTATATTATAAATAGTAAAATATTAATCATGAAAAAACACAATTTTTATGCAGGGCCTTCAATACTTCCGCAGTACACTCTTGATAAGACTATTGAAGGAATTAAGGATTTTGCCGGTTCAGGGCTTTCAGTTCTTGAGATCTCTCACCGCAGCAAGGAATTTATTGCTTGCATGAACGATACCATTGCTCTGGTCAAGGAGCTTCTTGAAGTACCGTCGGGTTACCAGGTTATATTCATAGGAGGCGGCGCCAGCATGCAGTTTGCAATGGTACCGATGAATATGATGCAAAAGAAATCAGTTTACCTTGTTACAGGTGAGTGGGCAAGCAAAGCTTTCAAGGAAGCAAAGTTGTTTGGCGAAGCCGTTGAAGTGGCCTCCTCTAAAGACAAGAATTTTAATTATATACCAAAAAATTATTCAGTTCCTTCAGATGCAGATTATTTTCATGTTACTACCAACAATACCATCTTTGGAACAGAACTGAAGAAAGATCCGGATGTTAAGATTCCCCTGGTTGCGGATATGTCTTCCGATATCTTCAGCAGGCCTGTAGATGTCTCCAAATATTCAATTATTTATGCGGGCGCACAGAAAAACCTTGCTCCTGCAGGAGTTACCATGGTTATAATAAAAGAAGATGTTCTCGGCAAGGTTACCCGACCCATACCTACCATTCTCGATTACAGGACACATATAAAGGCCGAGTCGATGTTCAATACTCCTCCGGTGTTTGCAATTTTTGCAGCACAGCAGACCCTTGGATGGCTTAAGGAGTTGGGTGGTGTGAAGGCGATTCAGAAGAAGAACATTGAAAAGGCTGCCATTCTGTACAATGAGATCGACAGGAATAAACTGTTTGCTCCCATAATCAAGGATATTGAGGACAGGTCTCTCATGAATATTTGCTTTGTAATGGCAGATGCTTATAAGGAGCTTGAGAAACCATTTGCTGATTTTGCAAAATCAAAAGGTATGCTGGGAATTGAGGGACACCGTTCCGTAGGAGGATTCAGGGCTTCAACCTACAACGCTCTTCCTAAAGAGAGTGTGCAGGCTCTTGTAGATGTTATGAAAGAATTTGAAAAGAATAATTAAATACGAAAAATGAAGATCCTGGTTGCAACAGAAAAAGCTTTTGCACCCGCTGCAATCAAGCTGATTCGTGAAGTGATCGACGCTGCTGGCCATCAGCTTACATTGCTGGAAAACTATAAGGATGTCTCCGGGCTTCTTGCTGCAGTTGCTGACGCGGATGCCATGATCGTCAGGAGCGATATGGTAACTTTTCAGGTGCTCGATGCTGCAAAAAAGCTTAAAATTGTCGTAAGGGCGGGAGCAGGATACGATAATCTGGATCTCCCGGCATTCACTGCTCATAATGTTATTGCAATGAACACACCCGGACAAAACTCCAATGCGGTAGCTGAGTTGGTTTTCGAATTGATGCTTTACCAGATCCGTTGCGGCTTTAGCGGTAAGACCGGCACTGAACTCAGGGGCAAAACCATTGGATTGCATGGCTTTGGAAATGTAGGAAAATATGTGGCGGATATTGCCAGGGGATTAGGAATGGATATTTACGCATACGATCCTTTCGTAAGCGAAAGAGTGATGAAAAATAATAGCGCCAAGCAGTCTATTAACCTTGCTGAGTTGTACAATAAATGTCAGTACATTTCTATACACCTGCCATTCAATGAAATAACTAGGAGATCTGTTGGGTACGACCTGCTTAAGACTATGCCTTATAATGCTGTGCTGGTTAATACTGCAAGAAAAGAGGTCATGGATGAAAATGGTCTTTTAAAGATTTTAGAAGAGAGACCCGACTTCAGCTACCTTGCCGATGTGGAACCTGACTGCAAGGCTGTATTCGAAGAAAAATACAAGGGGAGATTCATATTCACTGCTAAAAAGATGGGAGCTCAGACTGAAGAGGCTAATATCAATGCTGGTGTCGCAGCAGCAAGGCAGATTGCAGATTATTTTAAAACAGGAAACGAAAAATACAGATTAAACAAGTAGAAATACGTTTTTCTAATGGCAGTTGTTAGACCTTTCAGGGGATTGAGACCTCCCCGCGAAATTGTAAAAGACCTCGCATGTCTTCCCTATGATGTAATGAATACAGAAGAAGCTGCGTCAATGGCTTCAGGAAAAGAGTGTTCGCTGCTGCATATCACAAGGGCAGAGATAGATTTACCTGCTGGCACCGATGTACATTCCGAAATGGTTTATAAAAAGTCGGTCGATAATTTTGCGCTGTGGCGGGAAAAGGGGTGGCTGGCTCAGGATGCGACCCCATATTACTATATCTATGCCCAGACAATGGCAAAACGTACCCAGTACGGCATTGCCGCATGTGCTTCAGTAGATGATTATCTGACTGGTGTCATTAAGAAACATGAGCTTACACGGCCTGATAAGGAACAGGACAGGATGGTTCATGTAAGGGCTAACAATGCCAATATTGAGCCTGTTTTCTTTACATACCCTGCAGTCAGGGAGATAGATTTGATAGTGAAGAAAATCGTCAGGAAAGAGAAGCCTGAATATGATTTTACTGCTGAAGATGGCTTTGGACACCATTTCTGGGTCATCAGAAACCCCGAGACCATTAAGCAGATCGAAAAACTGTTCAGGGAAAAGGTTCCTTTTACATATGTCGCCGATGGACATCACCGCACTGCTGCTGCAGCCCTGGTTGGCAAGGAGAAGCGTGAAAAGAATGAAGCTCACAATGGCACTGAGGAATATAATTTCTTCCTAGCTGTTCACTTTCCGGATGACCAGCTGCGAATCATGGATTACAACAGGACCATTAAGGATCTTAATGGCCTCAGCGATGATGAATTTCTTAAAAAACTTGAAACCGGCTTTGTAATCAGGGAAAAGGGGACAAAAATATATAAACCCCGAAGGCTTCATAACTTTTCAATGTACCTGGGAGGAAAATGGTACTCACTTTCGTCGAAAAAAGGAACATATGATGATAATGACCCCATCGGGGTACTTGATGTTACCATCCTCAATAACCTGGTTCTTGCTCCGATACTTGATATTCAGGATCTCAGACGGTCAAAGCGCATTGATTTTGTCGGGGGTATCAGGGGACTCGGCGAACTGAAGAAGAGGATCGACAGCGGCGAAATGAAAGTTGCATTCGCACTATACCCTGTGTCGATGAAACAGCTGATTACAATAGCCGACTCCGGTAATATTATGCCGCCCAAGACCACCTGGTTTGAACCCAAGCTACGCAGCGGAATGGTGATTCATCTTTTGGAATAATTAATTACTGTCCATGAACGCCATTGGCGAAAATATCATTTTATTAAAACAGGAGATACCCGCCGGGGTAAAGCTGGTTGCAGTATCAAAGACAAAACCGGTTGGTGATATCCTTGAGGCATATAATGCCGGGCAGAGGATATTCGGAGAGAACAGGGCAGGGGAGATGCTGTTAAAAAAGGATCTGCTGCCGGATGATATAGAGTGGCATATGATTGGGCATCTTCAGACCAACAAGGTAAAAAGCATCGTTTCTTTTGTAAACCTGATACATTCCGTTGATTCATTCAGGTTATTGAAAACAATAAATGATGAAGCCCTGAAAATCAGAAGGGTAGTAGATTGCCTGCTGCAGTTTCACATCGCCACTGAGGAGACAAAGTTCGGTTTCAGCATTGATGAAGCCATGGAGATGATCGGCTCTGAGGAATTTTCCAAATTTGAATCGGTCAGGATATGCGGGGTAATGGGAATGGCAACTTTCACTGAAGACAATAGCCTGGTGCGCAATGAGTTCCATGCTCTTGCCAGTCATTTCAGAATGCTTAAAGAGAGCTATTTCGCAAACATTCCCGGATTCAGGGAAATATCCATGGGAATGTCAGACGATTTCAGGACCGCCATCGAAGAGGGGAGTTCAATGGTAAGGATAGGCAGCCTGATTTTCGGGGAGAGAAAATAGAAAAAAGCACTTAGCACCCTCTTTATTCAGGGTTTCTGAAACCTTCTATTTTTCAAGGATAGATAAAAGTTCAAGTGTGAGGCTCTTCTTTTCATTTACCCAGACCTTTGAGGCATCTTGTATATTTCTTATTAAATCATCCTTCCTCTCGCGGCTGGTTTCAGCGACAGACCCCTCAATGACGGTCATACATTCTATTGCAGTAGAATAATCTCCTTTAATAAATATTTTTATCATATCCTCCATGTAATCAGAATAATCGAGACCGGATTGCCAGCATGAAGCTACCAGCATGCTGATTGTATCTTCATTCCATGGTTTCCTGATCTCAGTAATAATTTCTGGTCTTGCAGAGAGGTCCTTTGTATCATTAAAAAAGTCTCCGATGGCTTTTATAACACTATTGTCATCTGACCCGTTATATGTTTCTGCCAGAAGCCCGATAGCCCCTGCAAATGGTTCCTCTTCGCGGAGTGATTTGACAGCCTGGATAATATGCAACGAATTCTTTTTAGCCAGGATCCGGGCCAGTTCCTTAAGTTTCTTATCTGATTTTATCACGTGAAAGTATTTCAGGCAAAATTAGAAATAGAGTCAATAACATGAAGCTCTTTTTGAAAAATAAAAATAATATACTAATTTAGTCCTGAATTACGTTTGAAAATTAAACACTTAAATCATGAATAGAAAGTACAGGTTAAGCTCGGTTATTTTAGTGGTATTTATTCTGATTATCAGTTTATTTACCGGTTGCAAGGGTGGCAAAAAAGGCCCTGACCAGAATGTAACGGTAAAAATGCCTAAGGATAATGCCGTAATATTACAGGATATTAAACAGGCTGAGAAGATCTTCAATGCTTTGCCTTCTCCCCTTGAGTCTGCTATGCTTATCAAATCGGCTGGTGCCAGATTTGATGCAAATCTTCTGAATCCTGTCACAAATGTCAATACTTATGTGACAAATAAATCACAGGCCCTTAACCTTGGCATTTATACATGCGATCTCAGCTTTGCCAGCTTGTATGAGCAAACCCAGCTGCTGATCGATTATATGAATGCAGCCAAGAAGATGGCCGACGGCCTTGGAATCCTTAAGGCAATCGAACAGGACGATATTGACAAACTCGAGGAAAATATAAACAATGCCGATGTCATTATGGATGTTGTTTCCCAGACATTCATGAATTCAAATTCATATCTCGAGGATAACGGACAGCCGGCAACTGCAGCCATGGTACTCGTTGGCGGATGGATTGAAGGACTCTATATCTCTACCCAGCTGGTTGATATGAAAGAGTTCAACGGAAACAAGCTCGTTGGAAGGATCATTGATCAGAAACTCTCAATTGATATCCTGCTTAACCTGCTCAAAAGCAGCAAGGGAAACCCCGCTGTTGACGAGCTGATTGTACAGGTTACAAAACTCAGCAGCGTTTTCGACAAAATTTCAATCAAAACCGGTCCCGTAAGACCTGAGTTTGACCCTGCAACCAATACAACTATGCTGAAATCAGAGGTCAAGACTGACATGACTCCTGGAACCTTTAAAGAACTCTCGATTGTTGTTGCTGAAATCAGAAATTCATTTGTAAAATAGATATGCCATGAGAATATTTAAGACTTTACCGTTACTTGCATTATTTATTTTTGCCTTTAGCGGATCATCTGACGCACAATGCAAGGCCTTTGCAAAAAAGGATTGTCTTCCTGAACTGAGCACATATACTCATGACGGTAACTATCATGCAGCTGTGCTTGTCGAAGGTGAAGAGGCAGAATTATATAAGACTTTCTATTCCGATATGGAGTACAGGGTCGCCATCGTTGGAGAGGATAAACTCCCGATGGTTGAATTTAAAGTCCTTGATGCCAATAAGAACGTCCTCTATTCAAATAAAGAAAAGGATTATGCCAAGACATGGGACTTTAAATTACAATCGAGCCAGCAGCTTAAACTCGTGGTAAAAGTATCATCGTTCAATAAACCGGGCGACACTCCTGCCAGCGGATGCGTGGCAATAATGTTCGGATTCAAGATGAAAAAATAAATTGTTTATAATTTTTTTAATGTAGAGCCGGATATCAGATCCGACTCTACATTTTTTATTTCAGTTTCGATGCAAGATACTGCCCTGTGTAGGATTTTTTACATTTTGCAAGCCCTTCCGGAGTCCCCTCGAAAACAACATAGCCACCTTCTTCTCCTCCTTCGGGACCCAGGTCAATTACCCAGTCACAACTCTTTACAACTTCCTGATTGTGCTCAATGAGAATCACGGAATGGCCATGATCTACAAGTGCATTGAGCGATTTGAGCAACTTATTAATGTCATGAAAATGAAGCCCGGTTGTAGGCTCATCAAATATGAATAAAATATGACCAGTTCCCTTTTCCTGGCTCAGGAAATATGCCAGCTTGACCCTCTGGCTTTCACCACCCGAAAGTGTGCTCGATGATTGTCCCATCTTGATATAGCCCAGTCCAACGTCAGCCAATGGCTTCAGCTTCTCGATAATCCTATTCTCGCTTTTCCCGGGATGGGCGCTGAAGAAATCGATAGCTTCTTCAATGGTCATCTCGAGCATATCGTAAATATTTTTGCCATGATATCTTACCTCAAGGATCTCTTTCTTGAATCTCATTCCCTTGCAAGCTTCGCAGGTGAGCTCTACATCGGCCATGAACTGCATCTCAACGTGTATAATCCCGTCACCCTGGCACTCTTCGCAACGCCCGCCATCGATATTGAATGAGAAATGAGATGCTTTGAAGTTATTCTGAATCGATGCCTGCAATTCCGAATAGAGCTTTCTTATTTCATCATAGGCTTTCAGGTATGTCACCGGGTTCGACCTGCTTGATTTACCAATCGGGTTCTGGTCTACCATTTCAATTCCCGTCAAACTGAGAACATCACCGGCGATTGTCTTGAAGTGCCCCGGGTTAAGATTGTTCCCATTGATCTTATTCGACAGGTATTTATAAAGTATCTCACTTACCAGGCTCGATTTCCCTGATCCGCTGACACCAGTTACTGCTGTGATCGTATGCAGCGGAAACCTGACATCAATTGATTTGAGATTGTTTTCCCTGGCGCCTTTAACATCTATATAGCTGTTCCATTTTCTCCTTTTTGCCGGGACTTTGACGGATAGCCTCCCGCTAAGATAGCTTGCAGTCAGCGATTTATTTGCGGGAGTAAGATCCAAACCTCCCTGGAATACCACTTCTCCTCCAAGCCTGCCAGCTTCCGGTCCCATATCGATTATTTCATCGGCAGCCCTGATTATCTCTTCCTCATGCTCAACAACTATCACCGTGTTTCCCATGTCGCGAAGCTCTTTCAGGACCTTGACAAGAAGGTTTGTATCGCGAGGGTGAAGGCCTATGCTTGGCTCATCAAGAATATACATTGAACCCACCAGGTTGCTGCCCAGTGATGTAGAGAGATTAATCCTCTGTGATTCTCCACCCGACAATGTCGATGATAACCTATCGAGGGTAAGATAGGGAAGACCTACATCAATAAGCAGGCGAATCCTGGTTGTGATCTCTTTCAGGAGCCTCTCGGCTATTACTGCATCGGAGGGTGGCAATGAAATGTTTTTAAGGTATTCATAGAGATCGCTAACCGGCATCCCGACAAGCTCCTGGATACTTTTTCCTGCAACTTTTACATAACCGGCCTCTTTCTTCAGTCTCGATCCCCTGCATTCCGGACAGATGGTTTTGCCACGATAGCGGCTAAGAAGCACCCTGTACTGTATCTTGTATTTCTTCTCCTCAAGATGTTCGAAGAACCTGTTCAGTCCATAAAAATATTTGTTTCCTTTCCAGAGGAGTGCTTTCTGATCGTCGGTGAGCTGAAAATATGGCTTGTGAATGGGAAAGCTGAAAATATCGGCGCTGCTGATAAGCCTCTCCTTCCATTTCTTCATTGTCTCGCCTTTCCAGCAGACAATGGCATCCTGGTAAACCGAAAGATTCTGGTCAGGAATGACAAGGTTCTCATCTATACCGAGGATCTTACCGTATCCTTCACATACCGGACATGCGCCTATCGGATTGTTAAAGCTGAAAAGATATTCCGAGGGTTCTTCAAAGAGTATTCCATCCTCCTCAAATTTGTTCGAAAAGCTTTCCCTGCGGAGATTACTTTTATCGAGCACTACGACCTGGCAGTAACCCTTGCCTGTATGAAATGCTGTTTGGGCCGAATCAGCTGCCCTGCTGAAGCTGTCGGCAGAGTGGCTTATTATCAGCCTGTCGACCACAATATTTATCTGCTGCCCGGGGCGAAAGCCCGTAAAGTTCTCGGGTTCATCAATTCTGATCAGCTCTCCGTTCGATTCCACCCTGTTAAATCCCTGCTTTACCAGGAAGGAAAAATATTCACTGACCTTAATATTTTCAGGTATTTCACCTGATGAAGTGATAATTACAGCAGTTTCTTCAGGCAGCGAGGCCAGGAAATCAACAATATCATCAGCAGAATGCTTTTTTACTTCCCTTCCCGAAAGAGGAGAGCAGGTTCTTCCCACCCTTGCGTACAGGAGCCTCATGTAATCGAAAATTTCGGTCGAAGTCCCGACTGTCGATCTGGGGTTACGGGAGTTTACTTTCTGTTCAATGGCTATTGCAGGAGGAATCCCATTTATGAAGTCTACTTCAGGTTTGTTCATTCTTCCCAGGAACTGGCGGGCGTATGACGAGAGGCTCTCAACATACCTTCTCTGGCCCTCGGCATAAATAGTATCGAATGCCAGTGATGATTTGCCAGATCCTGAAACGCCGGTTATAACCACCAGCTTATCCCTTGGGATTTTAAGACTTATATTTTTAAGATTATGAACCCTTGCCCCCCTGATATCAATACTCCCGTTCATCCCTGAATTCTGCTTATTTATGGAAATATTTAGTTAAAATCCAAAAGTAATACTTTCAAATTAAAAAAAATTGTTTTCTTTGATGTTGCGTTTAAATCATAAAAAAGGAGGATAGCCTATTAAACAACTCTACTCTTGGTAATTAATACAGAGAGCTATGAGTAAAATGATTTCCGATTATGAACTGATCCAAAGGTTCATAAATGGCGAGACGTCCTGCTTTGATCAAATAATCAACCGTCATAAAAACAAAGTTTTCGCTTATATAAGCTTATATATTCGCGACCAGGCGCTTGCTGAAGACCTGTTCCAGGATACATTCATGAAGGTTATCCAGTCTGTAAGGGCAGGCAAGTACCAGGATAACGGTAAATTCATTTCCTGGGTGATGCGTATAGCACATAACCTGATCATTGACCATTTCAGGAAGATTAAACAAATGAATACGGTATCTAATGACGATTATGAATCTGATCTGTTCAATTCGAAAAAGCTGTGCGATTCAAATGTCGAAGACGATATGATATCAAAACAGATTCAAAAGGATGTTAGAAAGATGATCAGCTTCCTGCCGGATGACCAGCGTGAGGTCGTTATTCTTCGCCATTATGCAGGACTTAGCTTCAAGGAGATATCCGATCTTACCGATGTAAGCATTAATACGGCATTGGGACGAATGAGATATGCGCTCATCAATATGCGCAAGCTCATGGAGGAGAAGAAGATCAGCCTGACTATTAATTAAGGTATTATGGTATTATGGTATTATGGTATTATGGTATTAAGGTATTAAGGTTTAAAATAGTCGTAACACCGTAAAACCGTAACACCTTAATACCATATATTTTTAAACCACACAACAATATTTTTTATTCAGAAGCAATAATAATTTTTCCTATAGTGCGTTTTTAAATAAAATCAACATGACGCCTATGGGTTTAAATTCTACTCCTTTCCTTTCATACCGCGAAATCAAAACTGACAAAATTGACCTTTATGAGGATGCTTTTGGCTTATGCCAGCAATTCAGCGATGTGATANNTGAAAAATTAAGAAACACAGAAAAATATATTCTGTGTTTTTTTTGTTTTATAATATTTAATATAATATCTTTGTGATATCAATATAATATCATTAAAAATGAAACAAGAATTTATAGTTAAACCCGTTTCGGGTTATCTGGCCCTGCTGATGGCAATATTGTTCATTGGCGGCGCTATTGCCGGATTTGCTTTTCAGATAATCTGGCTTGGAGCTGTTCTTACGCTGCTTTTTATCTTTACTGTTCTTGGATTTAAAGTAGTCAATCCAAACAGTTCGCTGGTTATGGTCCTGTTTGGAGCATATAAAGGAACAATTCGTGAAAATGGATTCTTCTGGGTAAATCCATTTTACATTACACGTCATATTTCTCTCAGGGCACGCAACTTCAACAGTGAACCTATTAAGGTTAATGACAAGATCGGTAACCCAATAAAAATAGGATTCGTGCTGGTATGGAAAGTGCAGGATACTTTTAAATCGGTATTTGACGTCGATGATTTTCAGCATTTTGTGCTGGTTCAGAGCGACGCTGCATTAAGAAAGCTGGCCGGGTTATACCCTTATGATAACTTTGAGGATCATGAGGCTGTCATTGCGCTCAGGGGCGGGGGAGAAGAGATAAACCGGGAGCTTGAAAAAGAGATCCGCGAAAGGCTGGTTATTGCCGGCATCGAGGTGATTGAGGCGAGGATAAACTACATTGCTTATGCCGAAGAGATAGCCAATGCAATGTTGAGAAGGCAGCAGGCTACAGCAATTGTTGCTGCAAGGTTCAAGATTGTCGAAGGTGCTGTATCAATGGTACAGATGGCTCTCGAACAACTTTCCGAAAAGAATATTGTTGAACTTGATGAAGAGAAAAAGGCTGCGATGGTCAGCAACCTGATGGTTGTTCTGTGCGGCGATAAAGATGCTACTCCTGTAGTAAACGCTGGAACTTTACATACTTAGAATGAGCGAAAAGAAACCGTTTGTTCTCAGGATCGACCCGGAGAAGCTGAAAGCTCTTGAAAAGTGGGCGGCTGACGAATTCCGCAGTACGAACGGACAGATTGAATATATCCTTGACCAGGCTCTCCGCAAAGCGGGAAGGTTGAAGAAAAGAGAGAACCAGGATAATTCAGTTCACTGATTAATAAAGTAAATGGAATGGCAGGCGGCAACACCTGCCGTTTCTGTTCTTAACCTGCTCTTTCCAAGGTGAACCGGGATATATCCATGGTTCCTGGCTTTACTGATCTCTTCTTCTGAAAAGTCACCCTCGGGTCCAATAAGTATTACTACATCGTTTCTCTTAATGTAAACCTCGCAAATGCCTTTCCTTTCATCACCATCATTGCAATGAGCAATCATAAGGGTGCCAGTGTGAGGTGTACTTATGAAATCATTCAATTTACAGGCAGCATTCAGTTTCGTGGCGCTTGCCTTCAGTGATTGCTTCATCGCCGAAATTATAATATTGTTCAGCCGATCAGGTTTTAAGCCCTGCTTTTCCGTGTTACGGCAAATCAGAGGAGTGATTTCATCAATCCCGATCTCAACGCTTTTCTCTATAAACCATTCAAATCTTTCGGGATTCTTAAGCGGAGAGATAGCAATATGAAGATTGTAATCACGCTTCTCAAAACCTTTTATAATATTAATTATCCTTATTTTGCAGGCTCTCTGGTCGGGCTCACTTATTACACCTTCATAGAGGTTTCCCTTTCCGTCAATGAGTTTTATCCCTGATCCTTCCCCCATCCTCAGAACACGTACAGTGTGTTTCGATTCATTCTCATCAAGAGTGAAATATTCACCTGTTATATCGGGGGCATAAAATACCTGCATTGTGTTTCGTTTTTACAAAAGTATGGATTTTGATTTATCCTTTGCGTACCTTAGTGAATCCTTCGAGTGCCTTTGTGGTAAAAGATTTAACCTCAAAGGAACACAAAGGTTCACACAAAGGAACACGAAGGCAAAGAATATGAAAATTGGCATCATATCAGATACACACGGATGGATCCATCCTCGGCTCTTTGAGCACTTTAAAGAAGTCGATGAGATATGGCATGCGGGCGATATCGGGAATATCCAAACTGCAGACATTCTGGCATCATTTAAGCCGCTCAGGGCCGTCTATGGCAACGTTGACGATGCAGTAGTAAGGCTTGCATACAACGAAAGCCTGAAGTTCAAAGCAGAGGAGACCAGTGTCTGGATCACTCATATCGGAGGCACCCCGGGGCATTATAATATCAGGGTTAAAGAGCAGCTCCTTAGTAACCCTCCCGCCATTTTTATATGCGGCCATTCACATATTGCGAAAGTTATGTATGATAAAAAACCGGGACTTCTCTATATTAATCCCGGAGCAGCCGGGTACAATGGTTTTCATAAATATATGACAGCTTTAAGGCTGCAGATCGACGGGAAGGTCATTCATGATATGGAGCTTATAGAGCTCGGTGAAAGAGGCAAAGTTACCTTATAAGGTCTTTAAGATCGGGCTGCTGTTCGTTATTTTCAACAGGACCCGTCATTCTCTGGAGGAATTTTCCGAGCCTGTCCTCAACAGATAGCATATAAATATATGGCATCTTTACTGAAGAATCGGGGTGCTTGCGCTGGTTAAGCTTCGTATTGGCAATGAGGGTGTTGTAACCATTATTTCCTGATTGCGTCATCATATTTCCTTTGAAATAGGAGAAATAGTACCAGGTCGACTCATCGGCCTTGAGGTAAATGTCAAACATATCGCCTGAACGCCTCCGCTGGATCTCTACAAAACCATCGACATACACATTTACCGGCTGGGAGCCGATATACCCGATCCCTATCTTTCCTTTCGACCTGAATGAAGAAGATGCTTCATTCCAGTAAAGATTGACATCATTCAGGAATATTTCGAAATTGAATTCTTTAGGCAGGTTTTTGGATGTTCCAAAGAGATCGACATCCTCTTTCATCTGTCCTGCTGCTTCGGTGCCGATCAGGCTTTTCATCCCCCTGGTGTAAATCTCGCTGTTAAGGTTGACAGGTTTAAGCGATGGCATCATTCTTATCTCATCACCCATCATTTTAATCGCTTCAGGTGAGAAATAGAAGTCAAATGCAAGCAGGGCTTCGATGTTCACATCGTTTGAATCGAGAGTATGGATTACCTTGCCGCTTGCGGTAAGCTTCACCAGATCGTAATTAGCCCCGAAATTTAGTTTTCCTTCACCCGAAAGTACACAATAGTTCTTGTCAAGCGCTACCATGTCCTCATTACGTGACGGGTCGACAATTTTTTCGAGTGATGTGATCACATAACGGCCTTTAGCCTTTTCGTACCATAGATACCCATTTGAATTTACGAGTCCGACATCAGTCCACGATTTCTGTGCCGATAGAAATGCAGGGTAAACCTGAACTGAATCGAGGTTGATATAGGAACCCGAAAAGACCATGTTATCATTAATGTCACGAGGCTTTTGGCTTATGGGGATCATCACGTTTTTTGGGTCGATATAAGATCTGAACTTGACCGGATAGCTCTTAAACTCGTTGCAGTTATGAACTATCCCCGCACCTCCGTTGAAAAGCAAGTTATCTTTTGTCGAATACAGGTTAACATCGCCATAAAATGAGAATTCGGGATTTAACATGAATTTCTGGCTGACAGGAATATATCCTTTGGCACTTGTTTTCAGTGTGTCAACTGTCAGTTCCGGAAAACTGATCTGCTGTATCTCCTTGTTTTCATCAATGTAGTCATAGATTGCGCTTCCGGCGTAACGTTTTGTTGATTCAATATCGATTTTGGCCGAATGAAGGATATGCTTGTTGTTCAGGGCTAAAATTGCATTTTGCATCTGCTGGATCTTTGCCCTCCTGTTGATGGTTATCTTTCCTTTGTCAGGCTGAATAAGTGCGTCAGCTATATGGATATAATTGATGTTTTCAGCTTCAATATACTCTCCATCAAGATGATAACTTCCCTTCCATGATGAAAATGAAATAGTATCGCCGATCACATTGGTTGCAAAAAACGTTGGCTTGTCAAGTCCGGCAAAGTCAAGCTTAACAAGCTTGTCAGGTGTGATCATCGGTGCGTTAGACTTCCCTTTTTGTTCCATATCGAGGACCTTTGATTCCATATTATATGTAAAATCAGTCATCTTACAGATATACTGGATCTCTGGAAATTTAACAACAGAAGTGTCGGTGTTCAGATGAAAACTAGTCAGCTTAAGATCGAAGTTGACATCCGTAGCAGCATTTTCGGCAATAAATGCATAACCATTTGTCGATGGAGATTTGAGATTATATATAGCTGCCCCGGCTTTTATTGAGTTAGTGTTAAACGTGAACAGATCTGATGTCAGCCTTGAATCTGTAGTATTGACTACACCTGTTCCGCTGACAATTAAAGGGGTCAGTGTCAATGATCCGTCAAGAACCGTTCCGTTATCAAACATATTGAAATTCTTTCCGCGGGCATTTGAGGCCATCCATTCATCTTTTTCCGGCAGCCACTTGATTTTTACATCCTCGCTGTTAAGAGCCGGGAACAATCCTGTACTATCCTTCTCAATATTGAAAGTCGTTGCCTGGGTAGTCATGGAGTCAGGGAAGAACCTGAATTGCTCCGATTTTGTTGTTGATGTAAGATATTTCAGGGAACCGCTGCCTATAAGCCCCTTGTTGCTTATGCTTAGATTATCATATAACCTTCCCTTAGCCCCGTAAACCTCTATTCCTTCCGCGGGGACAGGCATATTGAATCCAAGCGAGTTATTGTCCTGTATTGTAAGAAACTGGCGGATAGGCTTAATTATGTTACCGGCATGAAATTCGCCGGCAAGGTTCATATCCTCGTTGGTATAATGATCGATGTTATCGTACTTGAAAGGATCAACCCTGAAATAGAAGTCTCCCTTCGCGTAGACGTTTTCAAGTCCCGGGATCTTGTCATAAAAGATGTATGAATAGGTTGTTGCATTGATTATCGGGTACTGTTTCAGGCTTTTGAGTCCAGACTTATTATTTGGATCATCGATAAAGAGTTCAGCAGTACCAAGCTGGATAAGGTTGTCGACATTCTTTATCACAGCGTTTCCAAAGCGGTCCTTCTTATCTGTTTCAACAGCAATCTTAATTGAATCAATTCTTTGTAGTCTTATTTTGAATGTATCGTAGCTGAATGAGAATTTATGTCCGAATACTGTGAAAAGACCTGCCTCCACGACACCGTCAAACTGTATGCTTCTGTTCTGACCGATAACTATCTGCTTGTTATAAGGATATATGGCAACCCTCTGGGAATCGCTCAGAAAGATCTGGGAAACCCCGTTTATGGTAAGCAAGAAACTCTTAAGGTCGAGTATTGCATTATCGATCGGCGCTTTCGTCTCGCTCGTTATATACATTACATCATAATCCTTTTTCTTCGCGTATGAATTAAGGAAATCATCCACTTTTCCCTTCAGTGTTATCTCGTTGGATTGCCGGTCATAAAAAACGAAGCCTTTGTTTGCCATGTCTATGCATAAAGCGGTAACTGCATCGACTGGCCTGCCCAGCCATTTGGCAAACTCCTCGACTGGGAATGTAGGGGAGTAATACCATTCGGCGAATTTCTTGAGCCTGTTCAGAGGATGGTATTCATCTATTCCTGCCAGCTTCATGAAATAACTGGCATCGAAGAATGAAGCAGATTCAAACTGTGCCTCGCCAAGTGAGGCTCCTCTGGCCCTTGACATGATTATTTTCGATTCTTTCATGTTCCACGACAGTAGTTCGAAATACATGTCAAGTTTTTGGTATGAGTTGAAATAGGGGCTTTTTGAGATCGGGTTATTGCCCCTGAAAAGGCTTACCTGCCTTGTTGATGCATTGTAGGAAAAGGAAAGATTGGAATGGTAAATAGAATCTTTTCTGAGATAAAGTGCCATGGAGGTCTCGGCACTTACCAGCCCGGCTTTTGAGAACATGAACTCCATCGATTTCAAAGTAAGATAGAGTGTGTCGTTTCTCGACAGGGTGATAATTGCTGGTTTGAACCTCGTACCGGTTCCCTTCAGGTTTGCTCCCTCAATTGATAGTCCCCCCTCGTAGTTAACCCCTTCGTATATTTTGTTTAGTCTGAACTCTTTTTCATAAGTCTCAAACCTTGGGTAATCAGCCCTCTCCTTTACCTTGTATGACATTGCCTGATCGGAGAGCTTGCCGTAAACCGGTGTCTTAAAGTAAGTCTTATACGTCAGCCTTGCAGAATCGACATTGAAACTGCTTTTTGTTGTATTCAGGTAATAATTATCCATTTCGGCATATACCTCATTGGCAGGATAACCTGCTTTTTCCCATGTAATCTTTCCCTCTGTACCATGAAATACCTGTGTGTCGGGGAAATATGTTCCTGTGGCATTATATATTTCCGTGCTGTCTTTCTGCGAATAGCATGTCAGCGTGGCATTATTGATCTTAACTAAGAATACGGTGTCATTAACAAACTGAAGCTTGCTGTTCTTTACTTTCCACCTGATAGAGGGTGATTCGGAAAGGACATTGTCCCTTACCATAATGCGGGTATTACGGATGTACCTGTCGATACTCTCCATTGGGTATCTCGGGTTATTGGCCAGGACTCTTAGTCCTGAAAGCCAGTCGGCCAGAAATTTTTCTCCGCTCTTCTTTTCAGCTATGGTGTTAAGAGTAACAAGAAGGTCGTTGAAATGTGGAACCGGTCTCATCCCTTTACCTGCAAACTGGCTCGTAAGGTCTACAATCCTTGTCATGTTTGCCTTACTGAACGCAGCGCTGTCCCACCTTGCAAGAAAGATTCCCAGGTTACTCTTCTGTTCATCATTCAGGTTAGGCCCCATGAATGCTGTGAGCTCCTCCCTGAATTTTAACTGATCACCGGAAAATGCCGGCCTCACCTGGGAAAGAAGGATAGCAGGTAAAAACGCCTGAATTATCAGGAAAAGGGATGCCAGCTTTTTTAACATGACTCTTATTTTAATGCCCCGTTTTAGCGAGGGGCAGATTTTATATTGCCTCTGCAATGGCTGCAAAATCCTCCTTCTTGAGGGATGCACCGCCAATAAGACCTCCGTCGACATCGGGCTTTGAAAATAACTCTGCCGCATTCGAGGGCTTACAGCTGCCACCGTACAGGATTGTCATCCCTTCAGCACACTCTTTGCCATATTTTTCCCTGACGAGTCCGCGAATATAATAATGCATCTCCTGGGCTTGCTCAGGAGTGGCTGTAAGGCCTGTTCCAATTGCCCATACAGGCTCATAAGCGATAACGATCATCTTCATCGATTCTGCAGGAAGAGTGAAAAGTCCTTCCTCAAGCTGTCGCTTTACTATGATAAGATGCCTTCCTTCCTCTCTCTCTGCCTTAACTTCACCGCAGCAGAAGATCGCTTTAAGGCCTGCATTGATTGCAAGCAAGGTTTTCTTATTCAGGAGCCTGTCGTCTTCATGGTAATAGCTTCTTCTCTCGGAATGTCCGATAATCACATATTGGGCACCTGTGCTTTGTATCATTGATGCAGATACTTCGCCGGTAAATGCCCCTGAGGGTTCAGAAGCACAGTTCTGTGCACCAAGTGTAACTTTACTATTCTTAAGGATTTCCGATACGCCAGCCAGGTGTATGAATGGTGTGCACAAGATTACCTCCGCTTTAGAAGCCGGCTTTTCCCTGAAATAGCGATCAACCGATTTAGCAAAATTAAGACCCTCCTCCAGGTTCATATTCATCTTCCAGTTCCCGGCAACTATTTTCTTTCTCATAACAAATTGAATTAAAATTACAGTTATTGTTGATTTAAAAACTCGCTTAGTTTTTTATTATCAGGCATATTTGCCCAGGACCATTTCCCGATTATCCGACCTTTTCTGAGCAAAATATACCCTGGGTTTGACCTTACCATTGTTTTAAGTGTTGTCTCGTCGGCAAAGCTAAATGTTATACCGTTCGAATAGTGTTTAACTTCATCAGATCCGGAAGCAGTTACCAAGTAGAAATTGATCATGTTTCCCATGCAGTAATAACCATGGTTAAATCCGCTCCTTAAAAGCTCAGGATCTGCCTCCTCCAGCTTCTTCGAAATCATAAGGAGAGTAGGCTTTTCTGAGGATAGGATCTGTTGAGTGATATCTTCGTTATAAACGGTCGTAATTGAAAAATCATGTATCGGAGGCTGATATCCTTTTGAGACAAGGATCGATTTCTGCTCGACGAATTTCCATGTTGAATCGTTAGCCGGGTAATCTGAAAGCGTAAATTCCTTTTTCCTGCCGTCCTTTTCATAAATGAAAGTCGTTTCATATTTATCTCCCTGACTGCCTTCCGGCATCTTCATCTTACCGGGAATAAATGTCCCTGTTTTATATGGAAGGAAATCGATGACCGGCAGGTACCTCAGGTTATAAAAGATAAACAAAATGAAAATTGCTGATGCAATCGCCAGTTTTATCCAGGACCTGATTTTACCTGACTCTGGTGCTGTCTCTTTTCTGCTGATGAACAGGTATATGGCTGGTATGAGTAAAACAATGTTTTTTAGAAAGGTCTGCCAGTTGGTCAGATGAATCGCATCGCCGAAACAGCCACAATCAGTCACCGGATTTGTAAGGGCGAGGATAAAAGTGAGCGGCGTAAAAACAGCCATCAGCAGTATGACAATTACAATGCCTGCTCTCTGCCTTATATTAAACATAACTGAAAACCCTGCAAAAAACTCAAGGGTGCACAATAAAATTGTAAGTGGCAGGCTGAGCTCTTTCAGGAAACCTAAATGAAAAGCCTGGAAATAATCCTGAAATTTATATACGGTTCCTAGCGGATCAATTGCTTTAATCGTACCAGAGAAGATAAAGACAACTCCTATGAACAACCTGCATATATACTTAAGAATCTTCATCCTATATTAGTTTTCTCCGTGTAATTTCACCGGTTATCAAATTCGAAATCTTTTCCGGCATAAGCATGTTCCCATCATTATCGCTGCAGTTAATTACACAGAGACGTTGGTCTGACTCTGCTACTTTCAGGTACATTTCCCTGACACTTCTCTGGAAATCCAGTGAATTCTCATGTATATCATGAGTCCCTTTAAGGTAACTCCGGTCACTCCCCTTCCTTGAAGATGAGAGTTTTTTTTCCGTAAAGGAAAATGGTACATCCAGGAATATATTGAGACCCGGTTCAGGTATCCCGAAATGGCTGAATTCAAGCCCGAGTATCCAATTCATAAGGCTCTGCTGTTCAGCCGGATCATTCAATTTAGCACACTGGTAGGCAATATTTGAATATGTGTATCTGTCGAGAAGGACTATCTTCCCATCATTCAGCCATCCACTGATGAGTGATCCTGCATCTTTCCTGTCTCCGGCATAAAGCATTGCAACCAGCCAGGGATTTACCTCATTAAGCGAACCAAATTCTCCTCTGAGGAACCTGGCAATCAATTCTCCGAAATAGGGTGCTTCCGTACGCGGAAAGTGAAGATATTCGCAATTGTAGCCTTTTTGCGAAAAAAATTTATTCAGCAGTTTTATCTGGGTTGACTTCCCTGCGCCATCGACTCCTTCAACAACAAAAAGCTTCATCTATGTGTATTACTTCTGGTACAAATGTAATAACCACAGGGCAAAGTTGAAAATGATTGGGTGTTTTTAATAAAATCACTACTTTCGGAAATTAAAGAAAAGAGATTGTCAGGAAAGCCGAAATATATAAATATACGCGGAAAGCTGCTTGACCTGGGAGTACCCAGGGTTATGGGTATAATCAATATTACGCCTGATTCATTTTATGAAGGGAGCAGGGTTAGCAGTGATGATGATATCTTAAAGCTGGCAGCGTCAATGATCAGTGATGGCGCGGATATCATTGATGTCGGAGGATATTCTTCAAGGCCTAATGCCGATGACGTCTCCCCGGAAGAAGAAAAAAAGAGAGTGCTGGGTGCAATCAAAATCATCAGCAGGAATTTTCCGGAAGCGGTTATCTCAATCGATACTTTCAGGTCGGATATTGCCTTTGAAGCAGTAACGCATTGCGGGGCTCACATTATCAATGATATCTCAGGAGGGGAAGCTGATGATAAAATGTTCAGCCTGGTCAGGGAATTGAATGTTCCTTATATTATGATGCACATGAAGGGCAATCCGGGGACAATGCAGGAAGACCCCGTTTATGAGGACCTTATTTCAGATATTCTCAAATGGTTCGGAAGCAGGATCGTTGCTCTGCAATCGGTTGGCGTTAAAGATATTATTTTAGATCCCGGAATTGGTTTCGGAAAAACCATAAATCATAACTTTGAAATATTGCGGCGGCTGGGTGATTTTGCAGTTACAGGATTGCCTTTACTGGTTGGCGTTTCCAGGAAATCGATGATCTGGAAGACGCTGGGTTTGACTCCGGGCGAAGCTTTGAACGGTACAACTGTGCTGAACAGTGCTGCGCTGCTTGGAGGAGCAGATATAATTCGCGTGCATGATGTTAAGGAGGCAAAGGAAGCAGTGAAACTTGTGCAACGTTTAAAAGGTCCGGTGACCGGGGTTGAATAATTTCTGATAAAATTAACTTATGATTGTTCCAATAACCATATTTGACATAATTGATATTCTTCTTGTTGCATTTATCTTTTTCCAGCTTTACAGGGTCATAAAGGGGACTGCTGCGTTAAGCATTTTCATTGCCGCATTCTTCATCTACTTGTTCTGGCTTGTTGTAAAGGCATTGAATATGCAGCTTATAAGTTCATTGCTTGGACAGGTTATTGGGGTTGGTGTTATCGCACTTATAATTGTATTCCAGCAGGAGGTAAGGCGATTTCTGCTGGTAATCGGCAACAGGTATATAAAGAATAATAAGTTCTCATTTTCAAGGTTTTTCAGATCAGCACCGGAAAAATCCGTTGCACCTGAAATAGCAGGCGAGATTGCCAGGGCTGTCGAAGCAATGTCTTCAACGAAAACGGGGGCTCTTATTGTTATAGGAAGGCAAAGCCGTTTCGATATGCTTACTGCGGGCGGCGAAATCCTGAAAGCAAGGGTAAGCGCCGAGCTTCTTGAAACGATATTTTTTAAAAACACCCCTCTTCACGACGGAGCTGTCCTAATCGAGGATGGACTTATACTTGCGGCCAGATGTCCGCTGCCGGTTACAGACCGGGTAACGATACCTACCCATTTTGGGATGAGACACAGAGCAGCCATAGGGATATCGGAACAAACAGATGCTCTGGTGGTTGTGGTATCGGAAGAGACAGGCTGTATCTCAGTAGCCGATGCCGGGGATGTAAGAAGCAACCTTACTCCGAATGAGATCAGGAATATACTGCTGATGGAGAAGATTTGGTAAGGAAACCTATTCTATTTTGTATAGTATAAGTGAATCCGCATCCTTAATATAAACGAGGTTTCCTGCTACAATCGGGAAAGAATATAGCTGTGTATCTGAAACCTTATATTTTGCAAGTTCACCATAAGCCTTTGAGTCGGGTTTAAAGACAATCAGGTTTCCGGTGCTGGGAAGTCCGATAAGAACTATTCCGCAGTCAACCAGGGTGGCAAAATCACTGTTTGTTGTATTATCGATCCATGCTGTTTCGCCTGTGGATGCATTTATGCAGTATATCCTTCTCTGATCGGAAAACCCGTATAGAAATCCATCCTTCAGAACAGGAGTATTCCATTTTGCGCCGACAGCCGGGTTGGTCCACAGATCCTTTGTTTTAAACACAGTTCCCTCTTTGATTACCTGCAGAGCTTTTGTTCCGATCCCCTGACCTGTATAATAAAGTATATTTCCGTTTATATAAGGGCTGACGCAATTGTAAAATCTCTGCTGCGGGGGTACTGCGATCTGAAATTGAAGTTTTCCATCTTTAAGAGTAAGAGCCATGAGGCTTTTTTCAGTAAAAAGGATCAGCAGCTTGATTTTATTCACAGTCATGACAGATGGTGAAGCGTATGCAGGTCCTTCACCTGTGTACTTCCATTTCTCATTTCCTGTTTTCATATCGAATGCAATCACGTTGCCGTTATCTTTTGTGCCAACCAGAGCAATGCACATTCCTTCAATGATCAGAGGCGACATACC
>PMBC01000126.1:0-16671 GCA_003152835.1 Bacteroidales bacterium
GGCTACCAGAATATCGATGCAAGGCTTAACGCCCTGGGGGCTGATATAAAAAGAATTTAAGGTGTAAAGGTATTAGGGTGTTAAGGTGTTAGGGTTTTTAAACATTAAGAAATTAAATACTTTTACAATATTCCGCCTTTGTGGCTTTGTGCCTTTGTGCTCCTGAGCCCTTGCACCGTTGAACCTTTCTTTCCTCTGTCAAAATGGCAATCTTTCCCCATTGGCAGGCATTTTGCTTATAAATGGAGTATTAAATCGAAAACTTGTGAGTGATGGTTAAGAAAAAGAGAGCTGACGAAGAAGAAGCCGGGCTGGAAAAACATATCGAAACACCTGATAATAAAGAAAATGACAATTCCGCGGATAATTCCCGAATGTTGAGCTATGAGTATGATCCCAAAGAGAACGACACTGGGAATCCTGAAGAGTATCCTTCATCTGAAACTGGTTCTCCTGACAAAGTTGATTCACGTGAGAGAGAATTGGAGGAAAATCTGGCAGAGATGCAGGATAAATATATCCGTCTTTCCGCCGAGTTTGATAATTATCGTAAAAGGACGCTTCGTGAAAAAATGGAGCTCTCAAAATATGCCAGCGAGAATCTTCTTCTCAAGCTCCTGCCGGTCATGGACGATTTTGAAAGAGCAGTCTCACACATGGAATCGTCGGCAGATTATACAGCTATAAAAGACGGAATTGATCTTATTTATCTGAAATTCAGCGATTTTCTGAAGCAAAACGGCATTAAAGAGATCGATTCTCTCAACTGTCCATTTAATGTCGACCTTCACGATGCAATAGCAAAGATTGCCGTTGAGGAAGAGGATAAAAAGGGAAAAATTATCGATGTCATTCAGAAGGGCTATTATCTTCAGGATAAGGTGATAAGGCATGCAAAAGTTGTTGTCGGGGAATAAAAAATAACCTACTGATGTAAAGCAGTCAATTGCAAAAAAAGCGGATGGAAAAAAGAGACTATTACGAGATCCTGGGGGTATCAAAAAATGCCAGTAAAGAGGAAATAAAGAAGTCGTACAGGAAACAGGCCCTTAAATTTCATCCCGATAAGAATCCGGGTGATAAAAAAGCTGAAGAAAACTTTAAAGAGGCTGCAGAAGCATATGAGGTTCTGAGCAATGATGAAAAAAGAGCCAGGTATGACCGTTTTGGTCATTCTGGAATGAGCGGCGCAAATGGTGGATTTAGCGGCAGTGGAATGACAATGGATGATATATTTTCGTCGTTTGGTGATATTTTCGGTGACGCTTTCGGAGGTTTCGGCGCATTCGGCGGCAGCAGGCGTGGCGGTAAAAGAGTCATTAAAGGAACTAACCTGAGGGTTAAGGTCAAACTTAATCTTCATGAGATTGCCAATGGGGCAGAAAAAAAGATAAAGGTCACTAAGTATGATACCTGTGTTGCTTGCGGAGGTACCGGGGCTGCTGATTCAAACAGCATGTCGACATGCTCCACATGCCATGGATCGGGCCACGTTACCAGGTTAACGAATACCATGCTGGGTCAGATGCAGACTGCCTCAGTTTGCCCATCATGCGGCGGCGAAGGAAAAACCATAACAAAGAAATGTACTACCTGCTACGGCGAAGGTATTGTGGAGAAAGAAGATATTATCAAAATAAATATCCCTGCCGGTGTTGCCAAAGGCATGCAAATGACCGTCAGCGGAAAGGGTAATGCTCCAAGAAGAGGCGGAGTAAACGGAGATCTGCTGGTAGTAGTTGACGAAGAGGATCACCAGGATCTTATCAGGGAGGGCAACGACCTGATCTATAACCTGTTCATCAGCATACCGGATGCTATCCTCGGAACTCATGTTGAAGTCCCAACAGTAGACAATAACGTCAAAATAAAAATTGAACCTGGCACCCAGCCGGGAAAGATACTCCGGCTCAGGGGCAAGGGATTGCCTGAAGTTAACGGTTACGGTCGCGGCGATCTGCTGGTGAACGTCAATGTATGGATTCCAAAAACAATGAGCAGGGAAGAGTCAAAAACCGTCGAGAAATTCAGGGAATCAGAATCATTCGTACCAAAACCCGATAAGGACGATAAAGGCTTTTTCGAAAGGATGAGAGGGTACTTCGAGTAGGAAATCAATAGATTTCATATATTTGCCTTTCATTTTAAAAACTAATTAATATTTTATGTCACTCTTTGAAGCAAGGAATGTAACCAAACAGTTCGGCAGCTTCAAGGCGCTGGATAATGTAAGCATCTCAGTGCCTGAGCAATGCATATATGGACTGCTTGGACCAAATGGTGCCGGTAAGACAACTCTTATCCGCATCATCAACCAGATAACCGGACCAGATTCCGGCGAACTCTTCCTGAACGGCAAAAAACTGATGCCTGAAGATGTCCAATCTATCGGTTATCTGCCGGAAGAGAGAGGCCTTTACAAAAAGATGAAGGTAGGCGAACAGGCTGTCTACTTTGCACAGCTTAAAGGACTTTCAAANNGACTGGTGGGGAAAGAAAGTTGAGGAGCTTTCAAAAGGGATGCAGCAGAAAGTTCAATTTATTACTACTATTCTCCATGAACCGAAGCTTATTATTTTTGATGAGCCTTTCACAGGATTCGACCCTATGAATGCCAACACCATTAAGAATGAAATACTTTTCCTCAGAGAACGGGGTGCTACAATAATTTTTTCGACCCACAATATGGCATCGGTTGAAGAACTCTGTGATAATATTACCCTCATTAATAAAGCGAAGACAATACTTGAGGGAAGCGTCGATGAGATCCGCGGGAACTGGGCTGCAAATGAATATGATCTCGTTTTTAGCGGGAATGTTAAAATCGAAGGTAACGGACAGTACCAGGTACTTAAACAGGAGCTTGACAATGGCAAAAGCATTATAAGGCTTAAGACTACTAACTCCATCGGGACAAATGATATCCTGACCAACCTTATGAAATCAGGGACTATACTCTCCTTTAACCAGGCTCTGCCATCGATGAATGAAATATTCATCAGGGTAGTGGAATCAAAAAATTAATACCCTTTTTAACCTCTGAAATATCAAGATTATGAATAAGACATCTGTAATTATAAAAAGGGAATATATGACCAGGGTCAGGAAAAAATCCTTCATTATTATGACGCTCCTTGCTCCTGTCCTGATGGCTGCACTGTTTGTCCTTCCGACTCTTCTCATGATGAATCAGGACAAGCAATTCAAAAAGATTGCTGTGGTTGGAGATGGATCTGTCATATTCAGAAATGCCATCACAAACACAAAGGACGCTGAATACGTTTATCTTGATAGTGTTAACGTGAATGATCTTAAGAAAAACTTCGAGCAGGCAGGATATTACGGCATCCTCTATATTGCTCCTGAACTTGCAACCACTCCGAATGCAATACAGCTTTTTTCCAAAAAACAGCCGCCAATAGATCTTCTCGAGCATATAGAAGGTTCACTCGAAAAAGAGATAGAGAGGCAAAAGCTGCTTGGTTACAACATAAAGGACCTTGATGATATCCTGAAAAGCATCAGGACAAAAGTATCGGTGCAGACAATTAAGGTTGATGAATCAGGGAAAACTACAGAGACTAGTACAGGTATTGCAATGGCAGTGGCTTATCTCGGAGGATTCCTGATGTATATGCTCGTTTTCATGTTCGGATCGCAGGTAATGAGAGGCGTTATTGAAGAGAAAACAAGCAGGGTCGTCGAAGTTATAATCTCCTCAGTCAAACCAGTGCAGCTTATGATGGGGAAAATAGTGGGTATTGCACTTGTAGGGTTGACACAGTTTCTTATCTGGATAACCCTGACAGGGGCAATAGTGGTTGTTGTAAAAACGGTTGTTCTGGATAAAACCAATGTTACCCAGGTGACACAGATGATCCCACAGAACGTACTGAGCGGTAATCAGTCACAGCCAGCAACTCCCGGAACTTCAGTGAATGCAGTCCAGTCAAATCCGCAGCTCGCCGAGTTCTCAAAAATGTTCGATAGTGCCATGCACCAGAATTGGCTGCTGATAATTACTTCATTCATATTCTATTTTATCACAGGATACCTTCTTTATGCGTCAGTTTTTGCAGCAATCGGTTCTGCCGTTGACAGCGAAACCGATACACAGCAATTTATGCTTCCTGTCACAATACCGATTATTCTGGGGTTGTTTGTAGCGATTGGAACCATGCAGAACCCCGAAAGCTCCATTTCATTCTGGTTCTCTATGATACCGCTTACCTCACCTATAGTCATGATGGCCAGGATACCATTTGAAGTTCCCGGCTGGCAGATAGCCTTGTCAATGGGTATTATGGTAATTACATTCCTTGCATTTGTCTGGATGGCAGCCAAGGTTTACAGGACCGGTATTCTCATGTACGGAAAGAAATCGTCATGGAAGGAGATATGGAAGTGGCTGAGATATTCTGGATAGGTATCCGGTTGCCGGTTACCGGTTACCGGTCGCCTGAATTATAAGGTCTCCCTCTGGAATATAAAATGGGTGGGATTATTTTAATGAAAGAAATATGTCAAAGATCCTTGTTATCGACGATGAGAAGGCTATCCGGAACACTCTCAAGGATGTGCTGGAATATGAGAAACATGAGGTAGACCTTGCTGAAGACGGGGCCTCAGCCATCGGACTCTTTTCTGCCAACTCTTATGATGTCGTGCTTTGCGACATCAAGATGCAGAAGATGGATGGTTTAGAGGTGCTGCAGAAACTGATGGATATCTCATCAGTGACTCCTGTTATTATGATTTCGGGCCATGGCAATATTGATACAGCCGTGGAAGCAATAAAAAAAGGCGCNNTCAGATGCCATCATGAAGGTAAAGGATATGATCGATCGTGTTGCCCCGACTGAAGCCAGGATTCTGATAACCGGTGCCAACGGTACCGGGAAAGAGCTTGTTGCTCACCAGATTCATGAAAAGAGCAGCAGGGCAAAGGGTCCTTTCGTGGAAGTAAACTGCGCAGCCATCCCTTCTGAACTGATTGAGAGTGAACTGTTCGGACATGAAAAGGGATCATTTACTTCTGCCATAAAGCAGCATATTGGAAAATTTGAACAGGCAAATGGAGGAACCCTATTCCTCGACGAGATTGGCGATATGAGCCTGTCGGCCCAGGCTAAAGTGCTCAGGGCTCTCCAGGAAAACAGGATAACCAGGGTAGGATCCGATAAGGATATCCAGGTGAATGTAAGGGTTGTAACTGCAACAAATAAAAATATCAGAAAAGAGATTGAATCAAACAATTTCAGGGAGGACCTGTATCACCGGCTGAGTGTTATTCTCATTTATGTGCCTTCGCTCAATGAACGCGCAGAGGATATTCCGATTCTGGCTGAGTATTTTAACTCACTAATATGCAAGGAGTACGGAATGAGCAAAAAAACAATTAAAAAGGATGCGATAAAGGAGCTTCAGAAAATCGACTGGACCGGGAATATCCGTGAGTTTAGGAATGTTCTTGAAAGACTTATAATACTCTGTAAAGATGAAATCACCGGGGCAGATGTTCTTGCCTACGCCAGACCTGTTTCCGGTTCAACTATATAATCCTCTGTGTAACTCTGTGCAGGTTTTTATTTTTTAGTAACACTGAGAAAATCCGGAGAAGACACAGATAGCCACAGAGAAATCTGAAAAGTATGTACCGTACTGAAAAAGATACTTTAGGAGAAAAGCAGATCCCTGCTGATGCACTTTACGGCATTCATGCCGTCAGGGCAAAAGAGAATTTTCCGGGCAATACGCTCTTCCCTGTCGAATGGTACCGGGCTGTCGGTATCGTAAAGGTTGCCTGTTACAAGACCTACAGAAAATTCAGAGACGCAGCTTCTAAAAAGCTCGGAAATGACCTGCCATTTAATCCAATAAGCGATAACATACTTGATGCGCTCATCAATGCAGGAGGAGAGGTGGCTGAAGGAAAATACTTCGAAAATTTCATTGTCCCCGGGGTTCAGGGCGGAGCCGGAACAAGCATCAACATGAATGTAAACGAAATAATCGCTAATGCCGCGCTTCTGAAAACCGGTAATAAGTGTGGAAATTACACTTATATCGATCCCACAAGTCATTCAAATATTTTCCAGTCGACAAATGATGTTATTCCAACTGCCCTTACAATCGCTGTAATAAAATTATTGCAGGAGCTTGAGGAAAAAATAAACCTCCTGAGGCAGAAGGTTGAAGTATATGAAAAACAGAACAGGGATAAGCTCCGTCCCGGTTATACGCAGCTACAAGAAGCTGTCCCCTCCTCTTTCGGGCTGCTCTTCAGCGCATATAATGAGGCTCTTTCGCGTGACTGGTGGCGAGTTTCGAAATGCTTTGAGAGGATCAAGCAGGTCAACCTGGGAGGTGGCGCCACAGGAACCGGACTGGCAATACCGCGCTTTTTCATTATGGAGGTTGTTCCGGAACTAAGGGGGCTCACCGGCATGCAGCTCTCTCACAGTGAGAACCTTTCCGATGCCACATCAAATTTGGATAAATGGGTTGAGATCCATGCCACCTTAAAGGCTCATGCCGTAAACCTCGAAAAAATGTCATCGGATCTGAGGCTGCTGGCTTCTGATATTGCCGGCGATAAGATCATTAAGATACCTGAAAGACAAGTCGGCAGCTCCATAATGCCGGGGAAGATCAACCCGGTAATTCCTGAATTCGTTATATCAGCTGCACATAAGGTTTACTCCAACGACAACCTTATTAGCTCGCTATGCGGACAGGGTGCGTTTGAACTGAATGCATACCTGCCGGTAATAGGCTGCTCAATCATTGAAAGTCTTAGCCTGCTTATATCCAGCAACTCAACATTGCTTGCCAACCTTTTTTCGGGGCTGATAATCAATGAGGCCGCCGGGTATAATGCACTCATTTACAGCCCGTCAGTAACAACTGCTCTGAGTCCCTATATAGGCTACCATAAAGCTGCGGAGGTAGCATCACTCATGAAGGAAAAGAAGATCGATATCTTCGAAGCCAACCGTATACTGAAAGTCATTGAAGATGAAAAGCTGAAAAGCATTCTTCAGCCGGGAAACCTCCTTAAGCTGGGGTTTTCACTTGATGAGCTTTAAATAGCTATAATTGTTAATTTTGTACTAATTATCTTTTCAAATGTCAAAAGGGAAAGAGTCAAAACCTCATATCGGTATCTATGGCAGGCGTAACCACGGTAAAAGCAGCCTGATAAACTGCCTTGCAGGACAGGATATTGCCATTGTCTCCGATCATGCAGGGACTACGACCGACCCGGTTAAGAAATCATTCGAGATCACCGGCTTCGGACCTGTTATCCTTGTAGATACTGCAGGTATAGATGATTCCGGGGAACTTGGCACCAAAAGAGTTGAAAGAACACTCAGGACTCTTGATATAATCGACCTTGCCCTCCTGCTGGTTACTGATAACATCTGGGGAGAATATGAAGACGACCTGGTAAGTAAATTCAATTCGCAGGATATTCCATTCATAATAATAAATAATAAGTCTGATCTCAAGGCGCCCTCTGCAGCATTCAGAAAGAAAGTGTCTGAGAAAAGCGGGGCGGACCTGTTTGAATTTTCCGTTGCCGATAAGCGCAATTATGAGGAGCTTATTAACCTTATACGCATTACCATTCCCGGGCACTCCCTCAGGACCCCTGCCCTGCTTGGTGATCTTATCAGCTATGGCGATATCGTGATACTGATCACACCCATAGATGTCGAAGCACCGGCAGGCAGACTGATCTTGCCACAGGTACAGGCAATAAGGGATATCCTTGATAATGACGCCGTTGCAATTGTATTAAAGGAGAGGGAGGTAGATGCTTTCCTCAGGAAGACAGGAATAAGGCCGGCGCTTGCAATAACAGATTCACAGGTATTTGTAAAGGCTGATGCTTCCATACCGCATGATATTCCGCTTACGAGCTTCAGCATTATGCTTGCCAGGTTCAAGGGCGACTTTGAAAATTATCTTAAAGGTACCCCAAAGATATCTGAGCTTAAGGATGGCGACAGGGTGCTTCTTCTCGAATCATGTTCGCATCATGTGGCATGCGACGATATCGGAAGAACAAAAATTCCCCGGTGGATAAAAAACTTCACCGGAAAAAAAATTGAATATACAGTTGTGGCAGGACTCGACATACTGCCTCGTCCAATAACCGACTATGCGCTCGTAATCCAGTGCGGAGGCTGCATGATCACCAGGAGGCAGCTGCATAACCGGCTTCAGCCTGCAATAAAGGCTGGCATTCCAATCACCAACTATGGTATGGCAATTGCATATGTGCAGGGTATTTACAAAAGAGCTATAGCGCCGTTTGTGAATGGAGTCAGTGACGGTGAAAACTACCTGTAACCACGTGCTCAAAACCTGAAATAAATGAACGGCATCACGTCAGTAGTTCTCATCTGAAGCAACAATACAGCAACAATCATTATAACGGCAAGCTTCGCAACAAGAGGGACCCGGATAAAAAACCCCCTGTATGACTCCTTGATTTTCTCCGGAAGGAAATGAATCAGGTACCCTGCAATTATGAGCATAAAGACGCTGCTGTAAGCAGGTAAAACGGTCAGATAGGAACCGGGAGAGAAGCTTCCAGTTATCTGCCTGAGCATTATCATTGCACTGTTTATATCAGGTGCCCTGAAAAAGATCCAGCAGAAACTTACAAAATTGAAAGTTATGAAGACTGCAATGGCACGCCCGAAACGGCCGGAGGCCAGTCTGTCACCAAAAATTGAATTCCATATCCTGTTAATAACCAGTCCGATGCCATGCAGCCCGCCCCATATTACATATTTCAATGCTGCACCATGCCACAACCCTCCAAGCAACATAGTTATCATAAGGTTGACATAGGTCCTGAATTTTCCCTTCCTGTTCCCTCCCAGTGAAATATAGAGATAGTCCTTCAGCCATCTCGAGAGTGAGATATGCCATCTCTTCCAGAAATCGCTGATGCTTGATGCTTTGTACGGTGAGTTGAAATTGACCGGGAGCCTGAATCCCATTATCAATCCAAGTCCTATTGCAATATCGGTATACCCCGAAAAGTCACAATATATCTGGAGGCCGTACCCATATATTGCCATAAGGTTCTCAAAGCCTGAAAATGATGAAGGGAGGTCAAATACACGATCGATAAAGTTAGTTGCAATATAATCGGAGATAATGATCTTTTTAATGAGCCCCTTGCAGATAAGGAAAAGTGCATAGCCAAATTCTCTTTTCGAAAGGCTGAACTTGCTGTACAGCTGGGGAATAAACTCAGACGCTCTTACGATCGGCCCTGCGACAAGCTGCGGAAAGAAAGAGACATAAAATCCAAAATCAACGATATTCCTGACCGGTAGCAGCTTGCCCCTGTATACATCAATGGTATAGCTTAGTGACTGGAAGGTAAAAAATGAGATCCCGACAGGAAGGATAATGTTATTGATGTCAAATGAAGTGCCAAGATGAAAATTTGAAAACGATGCCAGGTAATCATGAACCTGTATCCCTGTTCCGAACAGGTCGTTTATTACATTCACTAAGAAACCGGTATACTTGAAATATGCAAGAATTCCAAGGTTTGAGAGAAGGCTTAAAAAAATGAAGAGCCGTTTGAATATCTTCTTCCTGGAATGATGAATAAGGAGACCTGCTGTATAATCAACTATTGTGACCAGGACCAGAAGGAAGAGAAAGAGACCTCCTGATTTGTAATAGAAGAAGAGACTGACAATCAGGAGGTAGAAATTTCTGATGAATGGTTTCCTGTAAATAAGGCTATAACCGGCCATCACCAGCAGGAAAAATATCCAGAATGCAGGCGTTGAAAATATAAGGGGTTTATCGGGGTCATAACTGAAAATCTCTGAAACTAGCACACGCAGCTTCCCCCCTGCATGCTCCGGAGGTTCCGGCGATTTAACCATTGCTTCACTAAGGGTTACATGTGAGGTGTCAGGTATAGGTTTCGCTAAAGTCACCTGGCTGGTATCCCTTTTCCCAAAGGAGATGATATATCCGTAAAGCAATTTTGAGATACTATCTGCTCCCAGATAAGTAAAGTGTATATAATCGGATTGTGCGAGTGGTGGTTTTTTCTTCGACCAGCTTATTATAGAGGATTCCCCTCCCATTGCACTGTACGAATCCCAGAATATTGCACCGGACTCATCTGCAGCCTCTGTCTGCGCCCTGATAATTGAAGGTATATTACGGTACGATTCAACAGAGTCGCCTTCGCTTGCTGCCATATCCGTCACTCCGATCACCATTATGGCAGATCGTGGAGCCACCTCCTTTACCCGCTCAATCTGGCGCTTCAATCCTCGTTTATAGTATGAGTAATCATTCCTCACATTCCTGACAATATTGAGTCCGTAATGAAGTATGATAAGGTTAGGATCAAGCTTCCCATACGTCTCCCGGAGGTTCTCCTTGTCCACCATTGTAAATTCCAGCCCTGCGCTGCCTCTCAATGGTATATTATCAACAATTATTCCGTCCCTGCTTTCAATGCTGATGCCGTATATATCAGGACTTACCCTGCCTGAAAATTCAAGAATTATGTCTTTTGCCCCGCCAAGGTTACAGGTCATTTCGTTCAGGTCAGAACTCTTCTTAAGCGAGTCGGCCAGCACTACAGCATTATCAGCGGTAACTTTAATATTTACCCTGCCGGAAGTGTTCGAATAAAAGATTCTGAGCAGATCATACCTTGCCGATGATGAGTCGGCGTACTGTGAGGGTCTTATCCTTACCCATGCTTTTTCAGTTGAAGAAGATATTTCCCCTGGAGGAATAAACCTGCAAATCGCCATGAAAGGGCCAAGCTTGTTATTTGTTATCTCGCCGTTTTTATAGGAAAGGTAATTGTATCTTTTCCAGCCTGCTGATGATTTCAGCCAGAGAGACTTTGTATACATAACAGGCATAACCGGAAGGAACAACCCCGGACCATTTCCCATCCTCCCTTCTCGCAAAGCATGTCTGAGACTGGAGGTTATACGGTCACCTTCAATCTGAGAATCGCCATAGTACATAATTCTCACCTGCCGCTTCGATTCATTTAAAGAATCGAGAAAAGGAGCAAGAATGTTTTCTTTTTTGCTGATTAAATTAAGTGCAGTGTCTGCAGTTACTGCATAATCTGGTTTCCGGATTATGACGGTATCCCTGACCTGTTCGGGATGAGTTTTATGGTCAGGCAGGGTTTCCTGCTTTGATATTAAGGTTGAGAGCTCCGGGAAGAGGTCGGGTAAAGTCGGGACTAAACTGCTTACCGGGAAAAAATAACACATGCCGGTCAGGCATGCAAGAAGCATAAACAATAATAAAAACGACCTGAAAGGGCGCATATATTAGTCACAAATCAGCTCTTCTTTTTAATCTTAAGCTTCTGTCCCACCCGTATCTTCCCAGGCTCAGTGATATTATTCAGATTAAGTACTTCCGTGGTTGTAACGTTATCGAACATCTTTACTATATCCCAAATAGTATCGCCATAGCGGACAGTATAGGTGACATAATCTCCATCGGTTTGCGAAAGAAAAGCAGTCTGAGGAACAGCCACGGCTGATAAACCCGTTTTTCCGATCGTTCTCTGCTTCTCGTCAAACGACATTGTATTTATCTTTGAATAATATTGTGATTTTGACGGATCAACATATATCACAAGCTTCTGTCCAACGCGGATTGTGCTCCGGTAAATATTGTTCCAGTATCTCAGCTCAGATAATCCCACATGGTACCATTCCGAAATGAATCCGGGACTATCGCCATCCTTCACTGAATAGATGAGCTTTGTTTTACCCTTAATGTCTGCAGGAAGGTAACTCGACCTTGACGGGTCGGCAATCTGGGTCGTTCTGTTAAGATATAGTTCCGGTTTATATCCCCTGATAGTATCATTAAGATCAATGAAATCGGCAAGGTGATTCATTGGCAAAGTGAGAGCCTGCGGTTTTGATGAGCCCGGAACAAGGCCGGTTTTATACTGAGGATTGAGAGCACGCAGCTCACCAAGCGGTATTTTCATTACCTCTGAGATCTGGGTAAGATGTATATCCTTGTTTACCATTATTGTATCAGTAGCTACAGGGATGTTAATAGGCAGAGGCTTTATGCCATGTTCTGAGTAATAATTAACAGCATAGGCAGCAGCAACATATTGAGGTATATATCCTCTTGTTTCCCTTGGCAGCCTGTAGAATATCTCCCAGTAATCTTTTTTATTCCCGGATCGTTTAATTGCCTTGTTCACATTGCCCGGACCGCAGTTGTATGCAGCAATAACCAGCGTCCAGTCATTATAGATACTATACAGATCCCTGATATATTTTGCAGCCGCCTGCGTAGCCAGCACGGGGTTTCTTCTTTCATCAACGATGGAATTTATTGTCAGCCCGTACATCCTGCCGGTACTGTACATGAACTGCCACAATCCTGTAGCACCAGAGTACCTGTTAACAGCATTGGGATTGAGCGCTGACTCAATTACGGCCATATATTTGAGCTCGGCCGGGAGCCCGTAGGAGTCGAAAATATCCTCGATCATCGGGAAATAGTAATCCATCAGCCCGAGAACAGCTGCAAACTTTTCCCTTTGTTTGATTGTATAAACGTGAATATGATTTCTTACAATGCTGTTAAAAGGGAGTTTAATAAGTGAATTGATCTTGCTTAACCTGTTTTTGTAAACAGAGTCGGGATATTGGATGCCGGTAGTATCACCGGTAAAAAAACCAGGATTGTTCTGAAGAGCCAGTTTCACATACCAGCTGCAAACCAGGCTGTCGAGATCAGTTGAAATCTTTTCGGATTCAATGTCAGACTTAATGATAATGGTATCTGTCTCGGGAGCAGCACCGGCACTGAAGAAGATCAGGAAAAGAAATGTAATTATGACACTTATTCGTTTCATTCAATAACAGTTAAAAAGTTAATTTCAGGCTGACACCCATATATGCCTGGCCNNCAGGTACCATGCTGCGATGCCAATATACGAAAGATCACGGTATTTTTTATAATAATCGACTTGCCTGAGCATTCTCTCCTTGTACCATGCATAGTTACCAGGCTCTTTGACAGGATCATAGGTTGCAGGATCAACATTATGAAACAGGCTCAAATAAGAGTTCGTAGCGGGAATGTTATCAGTAAAATCCTGGTATGCTTTCATGAATATGTTGTACTCTTTTGAGTTAAAGTGTAATGCATATATGACTCCGCCGAAGCCTGCATACACAAAAGGCACTTTCCAGTATTTCCTGTTATATATCTGGCCAAAACCCGGCAGGGCGACAGCAAGCATTGTTGCCCTGAGAGGCTCTGCTTTAAATTTATGTTTTGTTGGTACGGAGACGAAGACGGTATCCTGTGCAAAATTGTTTTGAAGCAAACAAAACAGGTTTACTAATATAAGAAATGCTATTTTATGGTACGCTTTCAAAATAAACTCCAGCCGTCATTGATTTTAAGTACCTTTTAAACGGCGCGACAAATATAATTATTTTCAGGAGTTAAGGCGATCAAATATGCCTAAAATACGCTCCATCTCCTCGGCACTCTCGAAGGGGATGACTATTTTCCCCTTGCCGAGTTCATTAATCCTGAAGTTCACTTTTGATGAAAAAATCCTTTTCAGATGATCAGAAAGCTGGGCAAAATCCTGGTTGAGTTTTCTTTTTCTTTCAAGTTTTGCAGGGTCCTTGATCTTTTCCGTTTGAAGAAGCCTTACGAGCTCTTCTGCCTGGCGCACGGAGAGGTCGCCTTCGATAATCTTATAATAGACCGCCATTTGCTTTTTTGGATCTTCGATATTCACAAGTGTGCGGGCATGTCCCATCATCACATGCTTGTTCTTTATTCCCAGCTGTATCTCAGCAGGAAGCTTTAAAAGCCTTAGATAGTTTGCAACTGTTGATCTTTGTTTGCCAACTCTTTCGCTAAGCTGTTCCTGTGTAAGCTTACACTCTTCTATCAATCGCTGGAAGCTTATTGCAACTTCAACTGCATCAAGATCTTCGCGCTGAATGTTTTCAACCAGTGCAAGCTCCAGCATTGCCTGATCATCAGCTGTACGGATATATGCCGGAACACGGGATAGTCCTGCAAGCTTTGCCGCACGAAGTCTTCTTTCGCCGGCAATCAGCTGATATCTTCCAGTGCCTGTCTCACGGAGAGTGAGCGGCTGAACTATGCCCAGTTTCCTGATTGAAGCTGCAAGCTCCTCGAGAGCCTGCTCATCAAAACTTGTCCTGGGTTGAAAGGGGTTAGCATCAATTGCGTCGACTGAAATATCCTGGTTTGCCTCTACTTTCTTTTCAAGAACCTCTTTTTCAACACCATCAATTAATGCTCCAAGGCCTCTTCCCAACGCATTTTTCTTTATCATTTCCATTACTTTAAGATTGAAAGCTGTTCCTGTTTCACTTAACCCTTGCCGCCTGTTTTTCTATCACCTCCTTTGCAAGATTGAGGTAGTTGACTGTTCCCCTTGAATCTGCATCATACAGAATTGCAGGCTGACCAAAGCTGGGAGCTTCAGAAAGCTTAACATTCCTCTGGATTATAGTCGAGAATACCATTTGCTGAAAATGCTTGTTAACTTCTTCTGCAACCTGGTTTGAGAGCCTTAATCTTGAATCGTACATGGTAAGGAGAAATCCTTCTATCTCCAGTTCCGGATTCAGGTTATTCTGAATGATCTTGATTGTATTGAGCAGTTTGCCAAGTCCTTCAAGGGCAAAATACTCGCACTGAACAGGTATTATCACTGAGTGCGCTGCTGTAAGAGCATTTACCGTAAGTAGCCCGAGCGATGGGGAACAATCGATCAGCAAATAATCATAGTCATTTTCGATCTGCTTCAGAACTCCTTTAAGAATCTTTTCTCTTTCGGGCCTGTCAAGCATTTCAATTTCAGCACCTACAAGATCAATATTGGAAGGCATCAGGGTCAGATTCTCCACCTCACATCCTATAAGAGTCTCTTTCGGATCTCTGCCATCTATAAGACAATCATAAATAGTGCATTTTATCTGCCGGGCATCTGCTCCAATGCCAGAGGTGGCATTGGCTTGCGGATCAGCATCGACAATCAACACTTTCTTTTCAAGTGCAGCAAGGCTTGCTGCAAGATTTATAGCCGTTGTTGTTTTTCCAACACCACCCTTCTGATTCGCTATTGCTATTATCCTTCCCATATTTTCTTTGTCTGATTTTATGTTTTAGTTTTGAGCTTCAAATTTACTATTTAAAGCACCACTGCTTCAGAAACCGAAAGATGTAGTTGTAAACATTTCAATCGTGGTTTTCAACACTTTATTAACAATATGATTTTTATTTATCAGTCGTATATTGCTGATTTATTGATATTTAGTATACATACTTGTATTTGTCAATAAAATTATGTTCTGGTATTAGAGTATCACTTGACTCTTTTATTTACATCTTTGCGTTTCTTTATAACCTCAATGAAAATGGCATCTATTCCCGTTCATAATGATTGGCTAATAATTGTAAACCCAAATGCCGGCAACGGAAAGGGGAAGAAGGACTGGGACAGGATCTCTGGTCTCCTTGAAAAAAACGGTATATCTTTCGAAGCAAAATTTACTGAAAAGAAAGGGCAGGCAATTGAATTTGCCAGGGAGTCGACAGGGGCCGGGTTCAGAAAAATCATATCCGTTGGAGGCGACGGAACTCTCAACGAGGTCGTCAATGGGATTTTCACCCAAGATAATTGCTCTCCCCGGGAGGTTGTTGTTGGAATGATCCCGGTTGGTACAGGCAACGACTGGGGACGCATGTTCGGAATCCCCCTGGTGTACGAAGGCGCTGTAAAAGTGCTTAAGGAGAATAAAACCATGCCTCATGATATTGGCCTTATAAGTTATTATAACGGTAACACTCAGGAGAAAAGGTACTTCATAAATATTGCCGGTCTTGGTTTCGAAGCACTGGTGGTGAAAAAAACAAATAAGCAGAAGGATAAAGGCAGAAGCAACCAGGCAATATATTTCTACAACCTTCTCTCCAGCCTTATCTTTTATAAAAAAATCAATTCAGAAATAACTATTGATGGCAAATCCAGCTCCTGCAATATTTTCTCAATAAATGTCGGGAACGGCAGATATTGCGGCGGCGGGATGAGACAAACTCCCGAGGCTCTGCCTGATGACGGACTGCTCGATATTACGGTCATCCGCGACATGTCCAGGATCGAGGTAATTAAAAGTCTCAAATTGCTATACGACGGTACAATTCTGAGTCATCCACTGGTTGATGGTTACAGGTGCAATAACCTGAAAGTGACTTCGGACCCGGTAATGTTTGCCGAAGCCGACGGGGAATCGCTGGGACACACACCGGTTGAATTTTCGATTATACCGGGGGGAATTAATGTTGTTTATGGCGTGAAGATCATTCAGTAAGCCTTATCTCAAAAAGCTTCGGCCAGTTTTTGCCTGTCACGAAAATTCTGTTTCCGGCCTTATCAAAGGCAATTCCGTTTAGCACATTAACCCGGGTATCCGTCTCCGGATCGTTGAGTATCCCTTTCAGGTCAATATATCCAAGTACTTTACCTGTTGAGGGATCTATTCTTGCAATAAGATCCGTCATCCAGATATTGGCCCAGATTTCACCATTGATATATTCAAGCTCATTAAG
>PMBC01000126.1:16775-20398 GCA_003152835.1 Bacteroidales bacterium
GTAATTCCCTCACCGAACAGGTTAGATGGGAGATTTAGCTGCTGAAGCACCTTCCCGCTTTCCAGTTCTACTTTTCTGAGACTTGAACTTTCCTGACCAGTACCTTCATATAAAACTCCCCCGTCATAGAAGAGACCCTGTGTAAATGCATCCCTGTCGTGCGGGTAGGTATGTATTATCTTATAGCCATATCGTCTGGGGACGATGTCGGAGTTGATTATGATGAAACGGGTAATAGTGCTTTTTGCTTTACCTTCACGGTAAGCAGTTATCTTAAGTGATTTCCTGCCCGTGTTTTTTGTGAAGGATGAAGGAATAGTGGATTTCCATGGCGCCAATCGCAGCGATGCAACTATCTTTCCGTCAAATGACACTGTGACTGAGTCTGGCTGACGGCCCGGATCCGTCGGATCAATGATAACCTCAATCCTGTCACCTGTTTTATAATCTGAATTCTCTTCCGGGATTCTCAGGGTAATAAGTCTTGACTGGATATCCTCCGGTGAATTTGCAGTTACTGCCTTCGGAGTATTGCTGACATTTCCTGAACGGCCTGAACATGAAATTGCCCAAATGAATATGAGCAGTGCCGAAAGTGTAAATAAATATTTCAGGTGGTTACTTTTCATCTGGTGTTATTATCCGTAAAAATAATCGTTTTAAGATATTTTTCCGTGAAGAAGCTATTCTTTTCTCAGCCTCTTTTTGCTCGATCTCAAAGGGGAAAAGTATTTGCCATATTTCGCTCCATCCCGGAAAGCCGCCGACATTTTTATCATCGATATAAATATCAGCGTCAATTTTACGGCTTACAGATTCATCCATTATCTCTTCGGGATAATTCTTGTTAACTGCATAGAATTCTATCCCGTTTTTCCTGCAGAACTCAACTGCAGCTTCAAGTTCGGCACCAGTCCGGAATGTCCAGAGAATAAGCCTTGCTCCTTTTTTTTCGAGCTCCTTTAAAGTCTGAAAAGCAAACAGTTTTTCCTTTCCTATTTCAGGATACTGATGCTCAACGATCGTGCCATCAAAGTCGACAGCTATCTTTATATTTGTAAAATCAACCATACCTTATTTCTGTGGTGCCAAATTTAACCAAATTGGCATTATAACTGAAATTTATCTTAATTTTGCTCTCCTCTCATGATTCAACCATAAATGAAAAAACATATTCCAAACCTGATAACCTCGCTTAACCTAGCATCCGGGTTCATTGCAATTATCTATGCTGTTAACGGGAATATTGTAACTGCATCATGGCTTATACTGGCTGCAATGGTGTTTGATTTCTTTGACGGCTTCGCGTCGAGGATGCTGAATGCATATTCTGATATGGGTAAAGAGCTTGATTCCCTGGCAGATGTAGTCAGCTTTGGTGTGGCACCAGCTTTGATAATACTCCAGTTGCTGACTAAATCTCTTGCAGCAGATGCTGGAATGATATTCAATTCAGGCTGCATCAGGGATGCATTAATCCTGATGATTCCTGTCATTATGCCTCTCTGCGCGGCTTTGCGGCTTGCAAAGTTTAATGTTGATGAGACGCAGACCACATCATTCAAAGGTCTGCCCACTCCGGCCAATGCACTTGCTGTCATTTCCATCGTTATTGCCTGGCATTACTCCCCCTCAGGAATTCTTGCCTCATTTATAAACTCTCCTGCAGCACTTATTATTTTCACCATAATCATTTCACTGCTTATGGTGATCAGGCTTCCATTGCTTTCACTCAAAACCTCTCACCTGAGGTTCCGTGGAAATGAAGGAAGATACATTATGATTGTCATGGTTGTTGCCGCCCTTGCGATCTTTGGTTTTGGTGCTGCACCCCTGGTGATACCATTGTATCTTGCAGCTTCTCTGATTTCGCTTGCAATAAAATAGGGAATTCCTGAAGTCATGCCCTGTGCCTGTCTTCATTGCTTCTTCCTGCTTCCTGCCGCCTGCCGCCTGAAGCCTGTCGCCTTTAATAAACAGGCCCTTCCTCATTCATCTCCTCACTCGTAATCTTCCTTTTGTTAATAGCCTTCCAGGCATACCAGATATAGGCAAACACGAAAGGAATGATGAATGAAACATACATCATTGTTTTAAGGGTAAAATAACTCGATGAAGCATTAAAAATCGTAAGGGAACTCCTGAAGTCGGATGCGGAAGGATAAAAGGTGCTGTTATTGAATCCGGCAACAAGGAACAGTGCAAATACTGTGAAAACGGTACCTGCACCGGCATACCAGATCCCGTTCCTGCTTCCTTTGAGGATTGTTATCCCAATCCCCCAGAGTACAGCAACCACTCCAACAAGGAATATTAAAAGCACTACCGGCATATCCAAAAAATTATGCAGGAATTTGTAATCTTCAGCAACAACCCCGGCTCCCCCGTTGGTTATCGTCAGCCCGTTTGACAGCAGGAGGGTTACCAGGAAAAAAAGAAAAAAGACAAGAAAGCTTATTGCATTTATTGTCAGCTTTTTAGAAGACCTGCCTGAGAGATCATCGTCATCAATGGTATTAAGCAAATACAACAGTCCGTTGGTTCTTGCAAGGAAGAGAACAGCTAAGCCAAGGGCTACATTTCTAGCATCAAGCAAAGCTTCAAGTCCGTGCCAGCCGCTTCCCCATTTAACGCTGTTATAATAGTCGAGGCTGAAGTCCGACCCGGTGAAAAAGGTCCCCACAGCAGTGCCTATCAGGAATGGTCCCAGTGCCCCGTTTATCAGAAGAAAAATGTCGAAAGTCTTCTGGCCAAAAACATTGGCCGGCTTTGAACGGTACTCATAAGCTATTGCCTGTATTATGAAGCTGAATAATATTGCTATCCAGACCCAGTATGCCCCTCCGAAACTTGTAGCATAAAAGAGCGGGAAAGATGCAAAGAAAGCTCCTCCGAAAGTAACAAGAGTAGTAAAGGTGAATTCCCACTTGCGTCCCAGGGCATTGACAATCAATTTCTTCTGGGTCTCGTTCCCCGGGAGGGAAAAAATCACCGACTGACCACCCTGGACAAACATCAGGAAAACAAGCAAGGCTGCTAGCAGGGAGATGATTATCCACCAGTAGTGCTGCAGAAAAACATATGAAATCATTGTTGTCATAATTAATCCTCCTGATGTTTTGGTCCTGTTTTGATCTGTTTCACCATAATTGAAATCTCAGCAATCAGAAGTGCCGTAAAAAGTATGGCAAAGAGGATAAACGTCGTCATAACCGAGCCGGCACTTATCTGCGAAACGCCTCTGGTTACCGGCATTAGGTCCTGTATAATCCAGGGTTGTCTTCCTACCTCAGTAAGCACCCACCCGGCTTCACCGGCGATATAGGCAAGCGGAACTGAAAGGAGTGCTGTCCAGAGGAACCAGCTCTGTTTTGCAATTGAGCCTTTCAGCGTAAGGAAAATTGAAACTGCACAGACAATGATGAAGAAGAATCCGAGTATGACCATCAGATGAAATGAATAGAAGGTTATTGCGACATTCGGAATGGTATTATCAGGTTTTGACAAAAATCCATACCCGAAATACCTGAACTTTTCGTCCATGAATTTTTTACTTTGGAAATACTCCGTCTTAATGATCCTGATCTGCTGGGTATCATTCAACATTATAGCTCTCTTATAAT
>PMBC01000202.1:0-5118 GCA_003152835.1 Bacteroidales bacterium
ACCAAGCTTGTCAAGGATCATTCCCGTATCATACATATGAATACCCTTAAGCAAGAATGAAATGATAGAAATTTTATTGACTGAGCTTCCGTATATTTTTAATCCATCGATTTGCGACAATCTTCCTGTAGCATACAGAAGCAATTCCTCCTCCCTCACCCTGATATTCTCTCTGCCAAGAGAGGTGACATATTTAAGCGCAGATGCCAATCCGATAGCTGCCGGGAAGTTCATTGTACCTGCTTCAAATTTAAATGGAAGCACATTATAGGTTGTTTTCTCAAAAGTCACATTTTCCACCATGTCGCCCCCGCCCTGATATGGCGGCATCTCTGAAAGCCATTTTTCCTTCCCGTATAGAACCCCGATCCCTGTTGGGCCATATATCTTATGTCCGGAGAAAACATAAAAATCAGCATCCATATCAGTGATATCGACAATGCCATGCTGGATTCCCTGGGCTCCGTCGACAAGAACCGGTATGTTCATTGAATGAGCCGCTTTTATAATTTTTTTGACAGGAAGTATAGTCCCGAGAGCATTTGAAGCCTGGGTTACTGCAACAAGTTTAGTCTTTTTTGAAAGCAGTTTCAGGTACTCATCAAAGAGCACTTCACCATTATCGTCAATGGGAATCACGCGAAGCTTTGCATTTTTTCTTTCGCACATCATCTGCCATGGTACAATATTGGCATGATGCTCGAGATTACTTACAACGATCTCATCTCCGTTTTTAATATACCTTTCACCGAAGGAAAAGGCAGCAGCGTTTATCGATCCGGTAGTCCCGGAGGTGAAGACAATTTCTTCTTTTTTGCCAGCATTAATGAAGGAGCGCACCTCTTCCCTTGCATTTTCATATTCCTCGGAAGCCTTATCGCTTAAGGCATGAACTCCCCTGTGGATGTTGCTGTTATAGCTCGTAAAAACTTCATCCACTGCATCTATTACACACTGAGGTTTCTGGGTTGTCGCTCCGTTATCGAAGTAAACAAGAGGCTTGTCATAAACCTTCCGGCTTAGTATCGGGAAATCTGCTCTTATGTCTGAAATATTTTTCACCTTGATCCGGGTTAACCGCATTTTACCATACAGAATGCGCAACGTGACAGTTCACCTTTAAGCCGCTGCATTACAAGATTATCCATTCTATCACGAAGAGCTTCAACTTTAATATTCTGGATCACCTCGTGGGCAAAACCGAACATAAGCATCAGTCTTGCTTCACGTTTATTTATCCCCCTCGACTGAAGATAAAAGAGCGCATCATCGTCAAGCTGCCCCACAGTTGCCCCGTGGCTGCATTTAACATCATCGGCATATATTTCGAGTTGCGGCTTGGTATCCATCCTGGCGTCGTCGGTAAGAAGGATATTGTTATTTTTCTGGTAAGCAACTGTTCCCTGGGCATCCCTGTGGACATAAATGCGGCCATTAAAGGCGCCTGTGGCCATATCGTCGAGGACCCCCTTAAAAAGCTGATTGCTTGTACAGTTTGGAAATGCATGATCTACATTCACAAAATTATCGACATGCTGCCATTTATCTGCAAGATAGAGTCCATATGAATTACATTCAGCACCTTCTCCTCCAAGGAAATGATGCGTGCTATTACGGACAAGTCCGCCATGCAGGGTTATATTGTTGGACGAAGCAAAGCTGTTCCGTTCCTGGTGCATGAAAGTATGAGTTATCTTCCCGGCATTATTATGCTCGTTCTGTACCCGAATGATTTCAAAATGAGCATTTTCGCCTACAAAAATCTCTGTCACTCCATTGGTCAGAAATTTATTTGGCGACAATGTATGATCACATATAATTACGGTGGCATTTGAATTTTTCTCTGCCACAATCAGGCTTCGGTGCTGACAGAATATATCCTCGTCGCTCTGGACAAGGTTAATTATCTGGATCGGTTTGTTCAGAACGACTCCCTCGGGTATATAAATAAAAACACCATCGGAGGCCATGGCTGTATTCAGGTGAACCAGCCCGTCGGAGTTGCCGTTAATGTATTTATTGTAATGCTTATGAATCTGATCTTCGAATTTTCCGGCTGCCTCCGTCATGCTTCCTATCCATATACCTCCCGGAAGCTGCCTCGGCTTATCGTTTACAGTCGGATAAAATCCATTCAGCAGCACTAGTCCGTGCGCATCGAGGTCAGTGACATCGCACCGGAACTCTTCGGCTTTTTTGAAATCCGATGCCGTGGGCATGAAATAACTTTTATACTCATGGTTAAAAAATGTGTCGAGGTTTGTATACCGGTACGACTCATTCTTTTTTGTCGGGATGCCGAGCTTATTGAATTCAGCAATGGCATTTTCCCGGAATGAATTGATGTAAGGAGAAGATTTGTCAGAGATCCTCCTGATGTTCTCCTTATAAAGGTTGTAATATCTTTCCGATCTTTCAGGCTGGTTACTCATGACAGGTCCTTTTTATCAACCTCTTTTTTTATCCAGTCATAGCCCTTCTCTTCAATTTCAAGGGCAAGTTCCCTGCCGGACGTTTTTACGATCCTTCCATCATAAAGAACATGAACAACATCCGGAATTATGTAATCCAGCAGTCTCTGGTAATGTGTTATCACAATAGCCGACGTGTCGGGACGCTTCAACTTGTTGACGCCGTTAGCGACTATCCGTAGTGCATCTATATCAAGGCCTGAGTCGGTCTCGTCAAGAATGGCAAGTTTCGGTTCAAGCATTGCCATCTGGAAAATCTCGTTTTTCTTTTTCTCACCGCCGGAGAATCCTTCATTGACGGACCTGTTGGCCAGTTTTGAGTCAATCTCGACAAGTTCTTTTTTTTCACGCATCAGTTTAAGGAAATCAGAAGCAGAAAGAGGTTCAAGCCCTTTGTACTTGCGATGTTCGTTCACTGCTGTCTTCATGAAATTGACCATGCTTACCCCGGGTATTTCTATCGGGTACTGGAAACCCAGGAAGATACCCTCTTTGGATCGCTCCTCGGCAGGCATTTCAAGAAGATTTTTCCCGAAGTAAGTAACTGAGCCTTCTGTGACATTGACGAATTCCCTTCCTGCAAGGACGGCGGCAAGAGTGCTTTTCCCCGAACCGTTGGGCCCCATTATTGCATGAATTTCCCCTGCCTTTACCTCAAGGCTGATCCCCTTTAAAATTGCCTTACCGTCAATTTCAGCCTTTAAATTTTTAATGATCAGCATAATATCCTGTAGTTATTTCTTACTTCATGTACTCACCCCCCATCCCTCCCGCCGAAGCGGGACAGGTTCTCTCTACTTCGTAAAGAGGGGGAGTAAGAAGGTCTTCAACTATTAAATTACAACTTAATATTTTTGTCTTTTGTCTTACCCGACGCTCCCCTCGAGGCTTATCTGAAGAAGCTTCTGGGCTTCAACGGCAAATTCCATCGGGAGCTTGTTTATTACTTCCCTGGCATAGCCATTAACAATAAGACCTATTGCATCCTGGGTAGAAATGCCCCTCTGGTTGCAGTAAAATATCTGGTCCTCACCAATCTTCGATGTAGTAGCTTCATGTTCTACGATGGCTGTCTGGTTGTCAACTTCGATATATGGGAATGTGTGTGCTCCGCACTGATTGCCCAGCAGCAGCGAATCGCACTGCGAAAAATTCCTTGCCCCTGTTGCGTTTTTTAAAACCTTGACAAGTCCGCGGTAGCTGTTCTGGCCATGGCCGGCAGATATTCCCTTTGAGACAATAGTGCTTTTGGTGTTCTTCCCGATATGGATCATTTTTGTTCCTGTATCAGCCTGCTGGTAATGATTGGTTACTGCGACAGAATAAAATTCACCCGTGGAATTATCGCCCCGAAGTATGCATGACGGGTATTTCCATGTTATGGCTGATCCGGTTTCGATCTGTGTCCATGATATCTTAGAGTTTTCTCCCCTGCAGAGCCCTCGTTTTGTGACAAAGTTGAAAATTCCACCTTTGCCATCCTTATCGCCAGGGTACCAGTTCTGTACTGTTGAGTATTTAACTTCGGCATTATTCTCAGCAATTATTTCTACAATGGCTGCATGAAGCTGATTCTCATCCCTCATCGGGGCTGTGCATCCTTCGAGGTAGCTGACATAAGCTTCCTCGTCGGCAACGAGAAGAGTACGCTCAAATTGTCCTGTATTTGCCGAGTTGATCCTGAAATATGTTGATAGTTCCATGGGGCATCTTACCCCTTTGGGAATATAGCAGAACGAACCGTCGCTGAAAACTGCCGAGTTAAGCGAAGCGAAGAAATTATCAGTGTAAGGGACAACCGTACCCATATATCGTCTTACCAGATCGGGGTATTCTTTTACTGCATCGCTGAAAGAACAGAATATTATCCCCGATTCAGCCAGGGTTTCCCTGAATGTGGTCTTTACAGAAACAGAGTCCATTACGGCATCGACAGCAACACCCGAGAGGTGTTTCTGTTCCTCGAGCGGTATTCCCAGTTTATCGAAGGTTTTTTTAAGCTCGGGATCAATATCGTCAATATTATCATAGGATGCCTTCTGCTTTGGCGCCGCATAAAAGATTATATCCTGGTAATCAATGGCCGGGATCTTAAGATTTGCCCACGCAGGCATTTTAAGAGTCAGCCAGTGACGGAATGCCTTCAGCCGAAATTCAAGGAGCCATTCAGGCTCATTCTTTTTCTTAGAAATCGTACGGACAACATCCTCACTCAGCCCCCTGGGTATCTTTTCAGTTTCAATATCGGAATAAAACCCGTACTTATATTCGCCCGAGGTTACATCGTTNNTATGAGCCCGATTTGTTAATTATATTTAATCTAAATAAACATGCAAAAATATTAAAAATTAACCAATGGGTGTTGATATTGACTTAAAAAATTGATGGTAGTTGCCTGTTAGAAAAATATATGATTATCAGTTTTTATTTATACTTCAAAAGTTTCTTTTTTATTAATACCCCCTTCCGAGCCCCCCGCCGAAGCAAGGCAGGCTTTCCCCCAAGGGGGAAACAGGAAAGGAGGTCAGCTGAAGAAAATATTAAATATCATCTTGTAAATGCATTAAGAAATTTATCCATTAATTTATTTACCTATTCTAATTAATTCCCGAAACCAATTAAAAACAATGCTGTAATGTATCATGAC
>PMBC01000202.1:5140-10494 GCA_003152835.1 Bacteroidales bacterium
GCACTGATACTGGCAGGTGTAGCAATTTTCAGTAAGCACACTTTTTGGGTAGCAGTTATCGGGCTTACAGTTTTACTCGCATTCAAGTTCATTTTCGATCCCGGATTCAACATGATCGAACATCTCTTCGGGACCAATTCTTTCGGCCGGCAAATCATGGATAAGAGTTTAAGGCAGGGTGAATGGGGAATTATTCTTAACCTTGCAGGGCTGCTCCTCGGGTTTGCGGTCCTGGCAAAAGTTTTTGAAGAATCAGGAGTGCCAGATGTCCTTCCGCGGTTTTTGCCCAATGACTGGAGAGGACCTTTCCTGCTTCTCGTATTCGTTTGTGTTCTTTCATCATTTCTCGACAATATCGCCGCTGCACTTATCGGTGGTGCAATTGCAATTGTTGTATTTAAAGGGAGGGTCCATATCGGATATATAGCTGCTCTTGTTGCAGCAAGCAATGCAGGCGGTAGCGGAAGCGTCGTGGGAGATACAACAACTACTATGATGTGGATAGATGGGGTGAGTCCATTAAACGTTTTACATGCATACGTTGCAGCAGGCGTCGCACTTATATTCTTCGCATGGTTTGCATCCAGGCAGCAGGACAAATACCAGCCCATACAAGCTGATGCCACAATGAATGCAAAGGTCGACTGGGTGAAGATATTGATTGTAGCGTTAATACTGATCGGTGCGATAATTTCTAATTTCCTGTACGACATGCCGGCCCTGGGAGTCTGGATAGCTATTGTTATCGGAGCGTTCCTGAGACCGATTCCCTGGAAAGAGGTGCCGGGATCAATAAAAGGAAGTGTTTTCCTTCTCTGTCTTGTCTTCTGCGCATCTTTAATGCCTGTTGAAGAGCTTCCCAAGGCCTCGTGGGTAACAGCATTTGGACTAGGATTCCTCTCTTCCGTATTCGATAACATACCTCTTACAAAGCTGTGTCTCGAGCAGGGGCATTACGACTGGGGAATGCTGGCTTATACAGTTGGTTTCGGAGGATCGATGATTTGGTTCGGTTCATCCGCAGGTGTCGCTATTACAAATAAATTCCCGGAAGCACGAAATGTCATTCTCTGGGTTAAAAATGGATGGCATGTCACAGTGGCTTATATTCTTGGGTTCCTCACACTTTACCTTATCATGGGATGGGAGCCTGCTGATAATAAAGAACATAAAGTAATAAATTGTCCTGTACCTGGTTGTCCGATGGCGGGACATACTGAAACGCCTCCGGGATCAGTCAGTTACCTGGAACTTATTAAAAAATAGAACTTTTTTTTTCACCTGATCAAAGGGCGTCTCACAAGGACACCCTTTTTTATGGCCCGATAATTGATTGAAAAGTTTATTCGAAAATCTTAACTTTATTGCTCTTTAATTTAAAACCATCGCAATGAAAAAAATTATAATCCTTTCATTATTCTTAGTGCCATTCTTTGCTATTGCTTCCGCAGAATCAGCGAAAGATATCAAAGCCACACTTAAACATGTAACTGTTTATCCCGACCGTGCTCAGATGACTCATGATGCTGTTGTCGAGATTCCTGCCGGAAAATCGGTCCTTAAACTGGGAGCCCTTTCTCCCTATGTCGACCCACAGAGTATTCAGGTTAAAGGTAATGGCGACTTCATGATCGTTTCGGTCAACTACCAGAACAACTACCTTGAGAACCTTGAAGATCTTCCTGAAATAAAAGATATCAGGAACCAGATCGAAGCTCTCAAGCTTAAAGTTGAAGATGAACAGGCCGCTATCGGTGTTCTCAAGGAGAAGGAGGCATTTCTTGTTGCTAACCGCGCAATACTCGATAAGAAAACCACACTCTCGATAGACCAGCTGAAGAGCGTGATGGATCTTTATACCACAAACATGGATCAGGCAACCATGTCGGAACTGAAAAAGAACAGGCTGATAAAGGATTATCAGAAGCAGATTGATGCGCTGCAGAAGCAGATCGCTGATAAAACCGGGAAACAGCAGCTCCCTTCAGGAGAGATCTCTGTAACTGTCACCGCTGAAAAGCCTGTTACCGGGAAGCTTAACTTTGCTTATGTCGTTTCCAATGCAGGCTGGTATCCTTCCTATGATGTAAGAGTTGACGACATTACAAAACCCGTAAACATATTTTTCAAGGCTAATGTATTTCAGAATACCGGCGTTGAATGGAAAGATGTAAAACTGAGCTTCTCAAATGCCACTCCATGGATTGCCGGCGATGTTCCAGTCCTTTATCCCTGGTTTATTGATTATTATGTCCCTGTTCCAGTAATGAGGATAAGAGGGTATGCCGCTGCAAAGAGCGAAGCTGCAGCAATGCCGGAGGAATCTGAAAACATGATGGCTAAAGATGCTGTTGCAGCTCCTGTTGCAGTTGAAAAACAGGTTGGTGAGACAACAATCACCTTTGATGTTTCAATTCCATGTTCCATTGAATCAGACGGGAAAATACAGACCATAGAGATCCAGCGTTCGACAGTGCCGGCAGAATACAAATATGTGACTGTTCCAAAGATGTCGCCCGTTGCATACCTGACTGCCAGCATAACCGACTGGGCAAAGCTGAGCCTGCAGAGCGGTGAAGCTACTCTCTATTTTGAAAATACTTTTGTCGGGAAGTCGAATCTCGACGTAAGTCAGCTTAAAGATACTCTCACCCTTTCGCTTGGAAATGACAACAGTATTCTTGTCAAGAGAGAAAAGCGCCAGGATTTTACAAGCAGGAAGACACTCGGAGCAAATAAAACCGAGATCTATTCATTCCTGATAACTGTCAGGAACAATAAACCGGGAACGATAAAGATAACCCTGAACGACCAGGTCCCTGTCTCATCTAATAGCGGAATCACCGTGGAAGCGATTGAGCTTACCGGCGGAAAACTTAACTCCGAGACAGGATTTGTAAAATGGGACCTTGAGATAAAACCCCAGGAGACAAAACAGATAATTCTTACTTATTCAGTTAAGTATCCGAAGGACAAGACAATAATACTTGAATAAAACTGGAAAGCATGAGCATCCTTGGAAATCTGGTCTGGCTGATTTTCGGAGGCATAATTATTGCCATTGAATATTTCGTTGGCAGTATCCTGCTGATGATCACTATCGTAGGAATTCCGTTCGGAATTCAAACTCTCAAGATGGGAGCGCTTGCAATATGGCCATTCGGACGTGATACCCGAGTTCATGCAAGGGCTTCGGGATGCCTTTATATATTGATGAACCTGATCTGGCTGTTATGCGGCGGAATATGGATAGCTCTCACTCACGCTTTATTCGGATTATTGCTTTGTATTACCATTATTGGCATACCCTTCGGCCTTCAGCATTTTAAGCTTACTGCTGTCGCCCTGAATCCGTTCGGGAGAGATATAGTAAATATTTAAAAACATGGAGGATATCCCGATAAGAAAATTAGGGAAATATGGTCTTATTGATCACCTTTCAGAAGGATTGGAAACGGTAAATCAGTCGACTGTAAAAGGGATCGGGAATGATTCTTCTGTCATCGATTCAGGAGACAAATATACACTGGTTTCAACCGATCTTCTGCTTGAGGGAATCCATTTCAACCTTGTTTATTTTCCACTCAAGCACCTTGGCTATAAATCTGTCATCAGGGGTATATCCGACATTTATGCCATGAACGGCACTCCGGGGCAGATACTGATCGGGCTCGGGATAAGCTCAAAATTTTCTGCCGGACAGATCGGTGAAATATATGAAGGGATAAAGCTCGCCTGCAAAAAATATGAAGTTGATATCGCAGGTGGTGACATTACCAGTTCTCTTACAGGATTGACAATAAGTGTCACCTCAATTGGTTATGTAGAAAAAGAAGATCTTGTAAAAAGGGATGGTGCCAGACCAAATGACCTGATTTGCGTGACCGGGGATTTCGGAGCTTCCTATATGGGCCTTCAGCTTCTTGAAAGGGAAAGGAAGATCTTTGAACAGGACAAGGGAATTATGCCTGATCTTACCGGCAATGATTATGTTATTGGCAGGCAGCTGAAACCGGAATTTCCTGCGTCTGCGCTGGCAGAATTGAAAAATGCAGGCATCCGTCCCGGGTCAATGATAGATGTAACTGACGGACTGGCTTCCGACCTAATGCAGATATGCAAGTCTTCAGGCACCGGATGCAGGATATTCAACAAGCAGATACCTATTGATTATGAGACATCACGGCTGGCCGAAGAGTTCAATATCGATCCCCTGATCCCGGCCCTGAACGGCGGCGATGATTTTGAGTTGCTATTCACAGTTCCGCTTGAGATGTACGAAAAGGTGAAACAGATAACTTCAATAAAGGTAATCGGTCATATTACGGAAAAAGGTTCCGGAAATTACCTTATTGGAGCCGATGGCACTGAGGTAGAGATAATTGCCCAGGGATGGTGGCAGGAAAAATAAAAAGGGACCTATTTTGGTCCCCTGATAATGCCTCGTTCCGATTTCCTTATAAATTCAAGAATGTAGTCCCTGTCAGGCGCCGGCTTGAATTCCTTTTCAATAAACTCAAGGGCCTGGGTAACATTCATTTTACTCTGGTAAAGTGCCCTGAAAATATTATGTATCTCATCAATTCTTTCTTTTTCAAATCCTCTCCTGGTAAGACCCACTATGTTGAGTCCAAGGTAACAAAGCGGGTCCCTGTCGGCTTTGATGAACGGAGGCACATCGATTCTCACTTTGGAACCTCCGCCGATCATTACATGCGCCCCGATATGTGTAAACTGATGAACCATTGACCCGGCGCTTAAAATCGCCCAATCATCCACCTTCACTTCGCCGGCCAGACCTGTTGTATTGCCGATTATGCAGTTATTTCCAATTGCACAGTCATGCCCGATGTGTGAGTATGCCATCAGGAGACAATTTTCTCCTACTACTGTTTTTCCAACGGCAGCGGTGCCTCTGTTCACAGTGGCGCCCTCTCTTACAGTTGTCCCGTCACCTAGCTCGGCAGTGGAATCCTCGCCTCTGAACTTAAGATCCTGGGGAATTCCTGAAACGACTGCTGCAGGGAAAATTTTGCAGTTTTTCCCGATCCGTGCGCCATCCATTACCGTTGCATTGGGGCCGATCCATGTACCATCGCCTATGGTAACATTGCCGGCAATGTAAGCGAACGGGTCAATTGTTACATTTTCGCCTACCCTTGCATCCGGATGAACAAAAGCTGATTTTGAGATCATTGAAACTATTTATTTTTAATTACCTGTGCCACCATTTCACCCTCCACAACCAGCGTGTTGCCGACAAAAGCCTGCCCGTACATTGCCACTATTCCTCTTCTCAGGGGTTCAATCAATTCCATCTTAAGGATTACCGTGTCGCCGGGAACAACTTTATG
>PMBC01000202.1:10544-35617 GCA_003152835.1 Bacteroidales bacterium
AACAGTGGTTTCATCAAGGTAAATAAGCTTATCAACCATCAGGAAAGGGAACCTGTGCGGAAGCCGCTTCTTTATCTCTTCCACGGTAAATACAGCCGGTTGAGTGGGATCATAAACAGGGATGTCGCGTTTTGAAGAAGCCTTCTTCATCTCCTGCCGCATAAGTTTTGCCAGCCTGGTATTTGCGTAATGGCCCGGTCGTGTAGCAACTACCTTCCCCTTGATGGGATGGCCTACAAGGGCAAGGTCGCCCATGATATCGAGAAGCTTGTGCCTTGCCGGTTCGTTGGGGTATATTAGTTCGGTATTATTGAGAATGCCTGCAGTGTGAGTGTTTATCCCGGGCCTGTTAAAGAGTTTTGCAATACGGTCTATCTCTGACTGTTCAACTTCCTTTTCAAGTATCACTATCGCGTTATCAAGATCTCCTCCTTTTATCAGACCCATCTTATAGAGAGGCTCGAGTTCATGGAAGAAGACGAATGTCCGGCTTCTGCATATCTCTTCTTCAAAATCGTCAATAGAGTCAAGTATAGCGTATTGATTGCCAAGTATCTTTGAATTATAGTCAATAAGGACGTTTATGCTTAAATGATCGTCAGGATAGATAATGAGGTCGACTCCGTGTTCCTCATCTGAAAAAACTAATTTCTGCTTTACAACAAAATAGTTGCGTTCTTCTTTAAGGTCGACGATTCCTGCCTCATTAATTGCCTTAACAAAAGCCCAGGCAGATCCGCCCATAATAGGCGCTTCAGGAGCGTTCATCTCAATCAGGGCATTATCGACGCGTAAGCCGTGGAGGGCTGCAAGAGCATGTTCAATAGTTGATACTGACGCGTTGTTCTGAACAAGTGTTGTCCCCCTTGAAGTATCAGTCACGTTTTCAGCCAGGGCATCTATGACGGGCTTACCGGGAAGGTCGACCCTGCAGAATTTATATCCATGGTTTGCAAGTGCCGGCTTGAATGTGATTGTGACATTTACCCCGGTATGCAATCCTTTTCCATTCAGACTGATCTCCTTTGCAAGTGTCCTCTGTTTTTCGCTCATCAGTTAAATATGTATGATAGAATTTCGGGTACAAAAAAAATAAAAAAAAATCGAACAAGCTAAAAAAAAAGCCTTTAACTCTATTAATGCCAACCACTTTAATTTGGACTCTTACTTATTCTGCTATTTTTTGAGGGACTCTAGTCTCTTTTCAAGAGTCTCAATTTTCATCTTGAGTTCAGGTAATTTCTTGAATATCACGGCACATCTGAGAAAATCCCTGTGATCGAAGGCAGGATAGCCAAGCAATATTGAATTCTCTTTTTTTACGTCACCCGGAATACCGGACTGAGCGCCGATTTTTGTTCCGTCTGCAATTTTAATGTGACCAGATATACCAACCTGACCGCCAAACATGCAGTTCTTCCCTACTTTTGTTGAACCGGAAATCCCGGTTTGCGCGGCCATCACTGTATTTTCGCCTACCTCAACATTATGAGCTATCTGGATCAGGTTGTCAAGTTTTACTCCCCTGTGTATTATAGTCGATCCCATCGTGGCCCTGTCTATTGTAACATTAGCTCCGATTTCAACATGATCTTCAATGACGACATTACCGAGCTGGGGAATCTTCATAAATTCATTTTCAGACTGTGGAGCAAAACCAAACCCGTCGCTGCCGATAACCGTGCCGGCATGAATTATGACACCTTCGCCCAGCTCACAATCATGATAGATCTTGACTCCCGGATTCAGTGTGCAGTTATTTCCCATCCTTGAATTGTCGCCAAAATAAACATGAGGATAAACCGAACAATTATCTCCGACAATGCAATTCTCCCCGATGTATGCATATGCTCCGATATATGCATCTGTTCCGATTTTCGCCGTAGGTTCAATAATGGCTGTGGAATGAATGCCTTTTTTCCTTGGCCTTGCCTGATCTACAAGCCGCATAAGCGAGGCAAATGCATCATAGGCATTATCGACTTTGATGAGTGTGGCTTCCACCTTAGACGAAGGGACAAAACTCCTGTTCACCAGCACTATTGATGATTTTGTCGAATAGATATAATGCTCATATTTTGGGTTGGCAAGGAATGAAAGAGCACCCGGGTGTCCCTCTTCAATCTTAGCAACTGTATTTACAACTATTCCGGGGTCCCCTTCTACTTCCCCTTTCAGGAAACCTGCTAATGTTGCGGCTGAAAATTCCATAGTCTCTGTTTTTAATTATCTGCATTCCTTGGGATAGCAAAGAAAATATTTTGTGATCCTCTCCGACAGGAACCTGTGATCGAACATATCGGAAACATCTGAAATATCGGCTGTTTCTCCTGATTTAAGAAGGATCTTTACTTCCGGGGCATCGGGAGTATATGCAAGGTTCGACACCGTATTGGTAAAAACATAATAATCTGTCTCTTCCAGTCCTATATCAAGCTTCTCCCTGACAATGCTTTTCAGTTTATTTACTCTCTCCTTTGGAAACGGTTCATTTTGCAGTTCTATTGCCAGCAGATCTCTTCTGGATAATCTTGAGGAGAGGTCTGATAGGATCTTATCCTGATGATCAGCCCAGTATTTTATTGAGACCATGATATCAGAATCATCGAGCCTGGTGAAATTCGCAGCTATGAGTCCGGGGGTGAATTTCCCTTCCCTGATCAGATCATCCGGGCCAAGCTTGTTATACAGAAAGAATCTTAAGGCAGGAGTTGCATAAAGGTCGGTCCCTTCCGAGGCTAACGCCCTGGCTCTTTTCAGGATCCGCACAAGAAGGCTTTCCGATGAGAGAACCGTTTTATGCATGTATACCTGCCAGTACATAAGTCTTCTGGCTATCAGAAATTTTTCAAGCGAATAGATGCCTTTTTCGTCGATTACAAGGGAGTCGTCAACAACATTAAGCATCCTGATGATCCGGTCCGAACCTACTGATCCCTCAATTACACCGGTAAAGAAGCTGTCGCGCCGAAGATAATCGAGCCTGTCCATATCCATCTGACCTGCAATAAGCTCATGCAGAAATTTACGGTTATATGTGCCTTTGAATATTTCGATGGCAAGTGTCAGCCTGCCGTTGAAATGCTCATTCAACTTTGTCATAAGAAGAATGGATATATCCTCATGGGAGATTCCGCTTACGATGGAATTCTCGAGTGCATGGGAAAAAGGGCCATGACCTGTATCATGCAGGAGAATAGCGCAAAAGACTGCTTCTTCCTCCTCAGCCGAAATCTTCACACCTTTCCCGATGAGTGTTCTTATAGCCATGTCCATAAGGTGCAGGGACCCAAGGCTGTGCTGAAAACGGCTATGAGTTGCCCCGGGATAGACATAACTTGTAAGGCCAAGCTGCCTGATATTCCTCAGCCTCTGAAACCAGGGATGTTCAATGAGGTCAAACACAAAATCGCCCGGGATGCTTATAAAGCCGTAAACCGGATCATTAATGATCTTTCGTTTATTTGTCAGATAAACCACTCGCCTGAATTTGATCTACAAAAATATGAATTAGTTTTACAATGTGATAAACAGATTTTCTAAGTGAGTTATGAGGGTTTTACCGACTTTTACATTTAAATTCGATGTAATCACAAATTTACCTGCAACATTTGAAATATAACACGTCTTTATAAGGTCAATAAAGAATGACCCTAAAGCATTTCTGACCTCTCGACATGAAAATTGAAATTCAGGGACTAAACAAGATCTACCCGAACGGGAATCATGCATTGAAAGATATAAACCTTGAATTCGGAACAGGTATGTTCGGACTTCTCGGGCCCAACGGCGCTGGAAAATCAAGCTTGATGAGGATACTTGTAACCCTGATGAAACCGACTTCCGGTATTGTACTTATCGACGGGAAAGATATCCAGAAGCACAGGAAGGAGCTGCGTGAGATGCTTGGGTATCTGCCGCAGGATTTCCGGTTCTTTACCTCACTGAGGACCTGGGAGTTTCTCGATTATTCCGGATCGCTTGCCGGACTGAAGAACAGGAAAGAGAGGCTTTCGGAAGTCGACAGGCTGCTCGACCAGGTAGGTCTGCTCGAAGTGCGCGACCGCCAGGCTAATAAACTGTCAGGAGGGATGAAAAGACGCCTCGGCATTGCACAGGCGCTGATAGGAAATCCAAGAATAATTGTTGTCGATGAACCTACAACGGGACTTGATCCCGACGAAAGGATACGATTCAGGAATATACTATCCCAGCTGAGCCAGAATGATGTAACAATAATATTATCAACCCATATCGTCGGTGACATTTCGTCCACCTGCCAGGGAATGGCACTGCTGAACAAGGGCGAGCTTGTCTTCTCCGGTTCACCCGAAAATCTTGTAAAACAAGCCGAAGGACATGTTTTCAAGCTTACCCTGACTCCCTATGAATATGAGAAAGTAAAGGAACAGTATGATGTCATATCTACAATCCCCATCGATACGGGATGGGAGGTTCAGATTGTTTCTGAAGAAGTTCCGGTGTACAACCCTGTAAGCATTATACCAAATATTGAACATGCATACGTCTATTATATGGAGCACAAGCTGCATGCTGATATGATTGATTAAAGGCTGATAAAGAAAATGACATTTCTTAATAACATAAGGACGGTCGCCCGGTATGAGGCAAAAACCCTGAGAAGGAGCTGGTTTTTCAAGCTATTCTCAATCAGCGCCCTGGTAATATTCACCTTCCTCAATATAGGTCTGTTCTCGCCTATCGGAGATGAATCGTGGAATATGGTCTCAATACCTTCCTCCGTTCCACTTATCAATCTCTTTCTTCTTAATATAGGTCAGGCGATTGTGGTCATTTTCCTGGCTGCAGATTTTCTGAAGCGCGACAAAAAGGTTGATACAAATGAGGTTCTCTATACCAGGTCAATGTCAAATTTTGAGTATATCATCGGAAAGACATGGGGAATCCTGAGGCTTTTCCTCGGACTCGACCTGATAATCCTTTCTATCGGACTTCTTATGAATATTATTTCACGAAGCATGTCGGTCGATATAATGTCATACCTGTATTACCTGCTGATTATCTGCGTTCCGACAATAGTCTTCAGCCTCGGGCTTGCATTCATGCTGATGTCGGCAATAAAAAATCAGCCTGTCACTTTCCTGATTCTTCTTGGGTTTGCTGCACTTGATATGTTCTGGCTTTACTACAGGTTTGGTTCGATCTTTGACTACATGGCATTCGGATTCCCGGTTTTTAAGTCAGGAATAGTGGGGTTTGATAACCCCGGACAAATATTAAATCAACGGCTTTTCTATTTGTTCCTCGGGCTGGCACTTGTTATTTCAACAGTACTCCTTTTCAAAAGATTGCCTCAATCGAGAGTACATACTACCCTCTCCTGGATATTCATGGTGCTGTTCCTTGCAGGTGCCGGGCTATGCGGATTTAACACCTGGTCGTATTATCAGAAATCAATTAATGTTAAGAAACTGACTATCGAAACCAACAGGAAATTTGAGAACAGCAATGTGGCAAGCATTACGGATGCAACGATAGATTTTATCCATAAGGGTGACTCATTCGAGGCAACAGCCTTTTTGAAATTTGTGAATGATAATAATGAAGGACTTGAACGATATATCTTTTCCCTTAACCCTTCATTGAGCGTTTCAGGAGTGACATTAAACGGGAAACAGCTTCAGTACAACAGAATAAATCATATCATTGAAATTGTACCCGGCAAAATGCTTGAACCGGGAAAATCTGACAGCCTGACAGTCTCATATTCCGGATCAATTAACGAATCGTTCTGTTATCCGAATTATGATGATAACATTAAAGATAACCGTTACCGGATCGAAATGGTCAATGTTCACAAACGCCAGGCATTTGTCACTCCCGGCTATGTGCTGCTCACTCCTGAATCAAACTGGTACCCTGTTACCGGGCTGAACTACTATCCTTCCAACCCTGCAAGGATAAAAGTCGATTTCAGCAATTACACTCTCAGGGTAAAAGATGAAAAGGGTCTGACGCCGGTATCTCAGGGAAAACTCGGGAAAGAAAATGGTGATTATGTCTTCAGGAGCGAATCACCCCTGACCGGATTGACACTGTCAATCGGCAACTATAAGTCGGATACGCTTAAGGTTGACTCAATAAAATATATTACCTTTTATTTCCCGGGACACGATTATTATAAAAAAGATCTGTCGGAATTAAGGGATACTCTCCCATTGCTGGTTTCGGGGATCATGAGGGAACTTGAGAGCACCTTTTCCACCAAATATCCTTTTAAGACACTTAGCTTCCTCGAAGTACCGGTCCAGTTCTATTCCTACCCCAGGATGTGCACCCAGACCAGGGCCGAACTTCAGCCTTCAATGGTGCTTTTACCCGAAAAATTGTCTACCCTGAGGAATGCAGGGTTTCATAAACAGTTCACCAGACAGAAGAAAAGAATGACCAGGAATAACCAGGTCATCACTGATAAGGAATTGCAGGTGAGGCTGTTCAACACATTTATCAGGAATACATTTATCAGCGGTGAGAATTTCAGATTTATTAATGGGGTTGCCATTAATGAACCAATCCGCTACCGGCTCGGTCCCAGCTTTTACTTCTTTAAAAATAATTTCTACTCATCCGAATATCCAGTTATAAATGCCGTATTTGAATCTCATCTTCAGAAAGTAACTGCTCCCGGACAGGGAAGTTTCGCCGGCATGGACGGAGGACTTACTGATAATGACAAGGCGAACCTTATTCTTAAGAATTTAAGTTTCAGGGACCTGCTGGCAAAAAACCCCGGCAGTGATACGGTCAGGCAGGTGCTTTCAGTAAAGGGCGATTATCTCTTTAACCTGCTGAGAGCACGCGCCGGAATTGATGAATTTTCGGCCTGGTTTAAAAAATATATCGACGATAACAAGTTCAGGCATGTCAGCATAGAGAAGATGAATAGCGATGTCAGGGAAAAATTCGGATTCGAATTCTATCCCTATCTTAATGACTGGTTCAACAAGACCGGACAGCCGGGGTTCAGTATTACAAACTTCCGTGTATCGCAGATCGTGGTTGACAACCGTACAAGATACCAGGTAACTTTCGTTGCTTCGAATAAAGAAGTTGTAGCCGGGATCTTTAATGTCTCTTTCCGGACAGGAGGCGGCCGGGGGCAGACGGGTGGCGGTCCCCAGATAATGGACGTTGTTATGTCTGGCGGCGGTCCGGGCGGCAGAGGAAACTTTTCGATTTCGATGCAGGGACGGGGTATGGAAGCCTCAGATATTTCGAAAATAGTGTTCCTTGGGGCACGTGAGGCAAAAAAAATAGGCATAGTGCTGGATGATCAGCCAAGAGAGATGATGATCAATACTATCTTTGCGCGGAATATTCCCGGACAGATTACACAGCCTGTTAATGAATTAGAAAAACCTGGTGACCAGGCAAAACCATTTGCCGGAGAAGAGGTCCTTCCTTCCATACCCAGTTATGACAACCCATCAGAGGTAATTGTTGATAATGAAGACACGGGATTCAAAATCAGCCAGCAACAATCAGTTAGTCCTCTTAAAAAACTGCTGGGAATAAAGAACCGTAATGCCACATCATACCAGGAGATAAATACGTACTGGGCACCTGAATACTGGCAGCCGGTTATTCAGGCATCATATTTCGGCAGTTATATTTTATCGTCAGTTTATACCAGGGCAGGCACCGGCGAAAGGCTGGTTACGTGGAAAGGAGTGATAAAAAAACCCGGATATTATGATGTATATTGTTATGTGGGGAAAAGCCTTGAAAGGATGACAGTTCGTGGCAGAGGCATGGGAGGTCCCGGTGGACCTCCGGGAGAAGGAGGAAGAGAGGCTGACGGACCCGGAGGACCGGGAGGGTCTACGGGTGGGCAGCAGGAAAAAGGTCCATACCAGGATATGCATTACAAGATTTACCACGATCAGGGTTTTGACGAGATAACACTTGATTACCAGAATGCTGAAGGCGGATGGAATAACCTCGGACGCTATTACCTTTCACCCGATACTGTTAAAGTGGAGCTTACCAATCTCTCGGCAGGTAAAATTGTAATCGCTGATGCCGTAAAATGGGTGAAAGCGGAGTGAGTGCGGTACGCGGTGTGCGGCGACCGGCGACCGAGTGAAGAAATTAATAGGATCCCCTCCTGGGAGGGGCAGGGGTGGGTTTCGCTTTAAGAATAGAATACTGATTTAAGAACATACAAGATGAAAAAAACAACTACAGGCAGCGGCAGATTTTGTTTTTTGATTTTTCTGCTGATATTCAATGTACTGAGTTCTTTCTCACAGAAAGGGATGACACTTGAGGAAACTCTAAAAGTTGCGGAGAACAATAGTCCTATAATGAAAAGAACAAGGCTCAGCCTTGTCAGAAGTCAGGAGAATCTCAATGCTCAGAATGCAGCATTGAAATCGCGTTTTTCATTATCCGTGAACCCAATCGGATACAGTCAGAACAGGGCATTCAATAACCTTATTTCAAAATGGAACTCAATAAAAACCACCGAAAGCTATGGTCTTTTTACGGTTTCACAACCTATTGTCTTTACTGATGCAACGGTCTCCCTGATAAACAAGTTTGGTTATAACAATTCCTATAGTGAATATGCAAATTCAACCTCCAAAGGGTTTAATAATGACCTCTCATTGAATCTTTCCCAGCCTCTCTTTACGTATAACAGAACCAAGTTACAGCTTAAGGAGCTGCAGCTGGCGCTGGAGAATACACAGCTTAATTATGCTATCCAGCTTCTCTCGCTCGAGAGAACGGTTGCGACTTCATTTTACAGCGTTTACCAGAACCAGCAGAGTCTTGAAATCGCTAGGCAGGCATATGAAAACATGCAGAAAAGCTATGAGGTTTCAAAAAACAAAGTCGATGCGGGTCTTTCAGCGCGCGAAGAGATATTCCAGGCAGAACTTAACCTGGCATCATCAAAATCGGATTATGAGAACAGCATGGTGTCATTCGAAAATGCAAAGGACGAATTCAAGATTCTGATCGGCATGAGTCTGTATGACGATTTTATCGTCCTGCCAAATATTAAGGTCGATACTGTCCAGGTTGATATCGCATTTGCAATCGATAAGGGACTGGAAAACAGGATGGAGCTAAGGCAGCAGCAGATCAATATTGAAACTTCAGAATTTGATCTTATCCAGACCAAAGCCCTCAACGAATTCAAAGGTAACCTTGACCTCTCTGTCGGGCTCTTTGGAGATAATGAGAAATTCGGCAATATTTATCAGAATCCGACTGACAATGAGGGGGTTTCTCTTTCACTTACGATCCCTCTCTGGGACTGGGGTGAAAAGAAATCAAGGATCAAGGCATCCGAAGCAACTATCGCTTCATCAAAGATCTCACTCGAAGAGGAACAAAATGATATTATCCTGGGTATTCGTAAAATATACAGGAGCCTGTTAAACCTTCAGAACCAGATTGAGATTGCACGGCAGAACGTCATCAACGCGCAGCTGACCTATGATCTTAATCTCGAAAAATATAAAAACGGCGACCTCACCGGGATGGACCTCAATATTTACCAGAATCAGCTTTCGCAGAAACAGCTTTCCTATACAAATTCACTGATATCCTATAAACTCGAACTTCTGAACCTTAAAATACAGACACTTTACGACTTTGAAAAAAAGCAGCCGGTAACCCCGGTAATGACATTAGAAAAATAAAACATAATCCATATCAAGATGAAAAAGATAATATTCCTTCTATCAGTTGCCATTTTAGCATTTTCGGGGTGCAGGAACCAGGATCAGAGCCTTACTGCCGATGTTGAGATACCAGTATCAGTTGAAGATATCAGGCTCAAATCCATTGAAGAATTCGTCAATACAACCGGCACGGCATATCCAAAGGGAGAAATAGAATTAAAATCGAAAATAGCAGCCACCTATTATCTTGAAAAGAATCCTTCGACAGGCAGGATGTGGCAGATGGGCGACAAGATAAGTGCCGGAGCTGTGGTTGCAAGGCTTGAGGACAGGGAGTATGTCATATCAGTGAAGCTGGAGACTACACAGCTTAACCTTGAACTCTCTGAAAGTGAACTTAAAAAGCAGGAGTCCCTGTATGAAAAAGGAGGAGTTACCCTAAAGGAATTAAAGACTGCAAGCATTGAATATGAGAATGCCAAAAACAATCTCGAGAATGCAAAGCTGCAGATGGAGAAGACAAAAATAACAGCACCGTTCAACGGGGTTATCGTTGATCTGACTTATCACACGCAGGGAACGCAGATAGAATCAGGCGCATCAATCGCAAAAATAATGGATTACGTAACAATGTACATGGAAGTACAGCTTCCTGAAAAATACATCTCGGTGATAAAACCATCACAAGTGGTAAAGCTTACAAATTACACAATCCCTGAAGATACGATCATAGGACAGGTAAGCCAGTTGTCTCCGGCAATAGATCCCGACACCAGAACATTCAAGGGGAACATCCAGATAAATAACTCCAAATACCTTCTTAGGCCCGGAATGTTTGTCAAGGCCGATATTGTTACCAACCACAGGGATTCAGCAATTGTAATTCCCAAAAGTATAATCCTCTCACGCCAGCGGGGAAAAACAGTCTTTATTATCGACCGTGGAGTTGCAGCTGAAAGGATAATTGAAACCGGACTGGAGAACCTGACCGATGTCCAGGTTACCCGGGGCCTTGCCAGGAATGAGAGGGTCGTAACAAGCGGTTTTGAGACACTCAGCAACAAGTCGAAAGTTAAAATTGTCAAATAACCCTATGAACAGGATTGCGCAATTTGCGGTAAAGTATCCGGTAACGGTATTAATGCTGGTACTGGGTATAATTTTTCTGGGCATCATCTCTTTTGGAAAGCTGGGAACAGACCTGTTTCCCAACCTCAATAATCCTAAAATATATGTTGAGCTGACGGCTGGCGAAAAGCCGCCGGAAGAGATAGAGAAAAATTATGTCGATAAGATTGAGTCACTCTCGATGAGGCAAAGCGACGTAGTGCAGGTATCTTCCGTTTCAAAGGTAGGATCGGCCACAATAACGGTTGAGTACGACTGGAATAAGGATATGGATGAAGCTTTTCTCGACCTTCAGAAGGAACTCAACTCTTTCGCCCAGAATTCCGATATGGAAAACTTCACCATATCACAATATGATCCCAATGCATCCCCCGTAATGATCGTGGGGTTTAAAAATGACCGTATCACTAATATGGATGAATTGCGCAAGGTTGCCGATAACTATATCAGGAATGAACTTGTTAGGATAGAGGGTATAGCTGATGTAAAGCTCACCGGTGACGAAGAAAGTCAGATAGTGATTGAAACTAATAATTACCTGCTCAGCTCATTTGGAATAACCTCAGATGTGATCGCTTCCCAGATAAGCAATTACAATAAAAATGTCTCAGGGGGTTCTATTGTCGACATGGGCACCAAATACACCGTTAAAGGGGTGACTGTTCTTAAAGACATCAGTGATCTTGAAAACATAATCGTCGGATTTAAAAAGGCATCTTCAACTTCAAATTCATCCTCTTCACAGAGCACCGCAAGTACGACTGCATCAGGCAGCGTACCGGTTTACCTCAGGGATGTCGCTACTATAAAAGTCGAAAACAAAGATCCAAAGAACATTGTGACAATTAATGGTGAGCGGTGCGTCGGACTCTCAATTTACAAAGAGCCGAAATTCAATACAGTGGATGCCGTTAAAAAACTTGATAAGGCATTTGCCGATCTCAGCAAAGCGCTTCCGGGTTATGAATTCATTAAGGTACAGGACCAGGGAAATTATATCCATAATGCTATTGGTGAAGTAAAGAATACATTATTAATAGGTATTTTTCTTGCGGTCTTAATCCTGTATGTCTTCCTGAGGCGGATCGGAACTACGCTTGTTATCAGTGTCGCAATACCTATTTCAATTATTGCGACATTCAATCTTATGTATTTTGGCCATTTAACCCTCAACATAATGACACTTGGGGGACTTGCGCTTGGGGCTGGAAGGCTGGTTGACGATGCGATTGTAGTGCTTGAAAACATAACACGGATGAGGGAAGAAGGGGTCCCCTTTAAAGAGGCTGTCATTAAAGGAACAGGCCAGGTTGGAGGAGCAATAACCGCATCAACCGTTACGACCATTGTTGTTTTTCTGCCAATAGTTTACTTGCACGGTGCGTCGGGAGAGATGTTCAAGGACCAGGCGTGGACTGTTGCATTTGCACTTCTCTCTTCCCTGGTTGTTGCCATGCTGGTTATCCCCATGCTGGTGTCGACACTCTTTCCTGATAAGAAGAAAAACGCAAATATGCCTGCTCCGCTTCAGTTCAAGGGGTACTCACGCTTCCTTGAAAAAACTGTTGAGAAAAGGAAGCTGGTAATACTTCTATCAATAGTACTTATTGGTGTCGCAGCCCTGCTGATCCCGCATCTGGGAAGCGAATTCATGCCCGGATCGGAATCAGCTGGGTTTACCGTAAATCTTAAACTGCCCGAAGGGACAAGCCTAGAACGGACATTCAGCACTGCAGCAAAGGCCGAAGGTATCATAAGAGAAATGCTGGGTGATAAAATAAACCTGGTCTACTGCCAGGCCGGAAAGGATAATACTTCATCAACAGCCGGAAGCACTGGCATCGAAGGCGAGAATTCGGCTTCACTCAAGATCATCCTGAAAGAGAATTATGCTTCAGAATCAGGAAATGCCATCGCCCTCATTGATAATTATCTTAAAACCGTTCCTGACCTGGAGGTAAGCTTCACAAGGGATGAGACAGCGCTCCAGACCTCTCTCGGAACTACTGAAGCTCCTTTTGTTCTCGAAATCTCGGGTGAGGAGTACCCGCAACTCGAAAAAATTCTTAACGAATCAAAACCCATACTTGAAAAGAATTCCGGGCTTTTCAACCTGACAACCTCTATGGACAAAGGTTCTCCTGAAGTCGAAATTGCTATTGACAGGTTCAGGACCAGTTACTATAGCGTGACAGTCGATAGAGTGATCAGCCAGATTAAGAATTACCTCGCCGGTTCAACCGCAGGCAGCTTCCAAAAAGACGGTGAAATGAAAGACATAACCGTGAAGCTTGAGGATGTCTCTCTTCACCAGCTTAAAGATCTTATGATTACGGCCGGTACAATAAAAGTACCCCTCAGCGAGCTTGCTGATATAAAGACAGTGATCACTCCTACTGAAATAACACGCCGGAACCAGTCAAGGACCTGCTATATTTATGCAAATGTAAGCAGTAATGCTGCTTTCGACAAGGTTATCAAAAATGCAACGCTGGCGCTAAAAGCAGTTGCCCTTCCGGTGAATTATAAAATGGAGTTCACAGGGGAAGAGCTAAAGAGGAAAGAATCAACGTCGAACCTTTCGTTTGCGCTTTTACTTTCACTTATTCTTGTGTTCATGGTGCTGGCAGCACAATTTGAATCTATCATACAGCCTTTTGTAATAATGCTTACCATCCCATTAGCCGGTGTAGGAACAATTCTGACCTTTTTCATTCTTGGGAAATCGCTTAATATGATGGCATATATCGGCATAATAATGCTGGGAGGTATTGCCGTCAGCAATGCGATTATCCTTATCGACAGAATCAACCAACTGAGGGAAGCCGGGATGGGCAAAAAGGAGGCTATTGTTACAGCCGGATCTCAGAGAATCAGACCAATACTAATGACTAGTCTTACCACCATCTTTGCGCTTATCCCGCTTACAATCGGCATTGGCGAAAGCGCTTCACTAAGGGCGCCGATGGCTCTTGCCGTAATAGGTGGCATGGTCTCCTCCACCCTGCTGACACTCATTGTCATCCCTTGTGTTTACTGGGTATTCGATTCCTTCAGTAACTGGGTTACGGGATCAGGAAGAAAAAACATCAATTCCGTGTAATCTCTTATCAGGCAGACATGGACTTTATACTTAAACGCAGGATTCTCATTATAATGCTCTTTGCCGGGCTTACCATGCTCGGTTACGTCTCCTATAAAAAATTACCAGTTGAGCTTATCCCGAATGCCGAGCTTCCAACCATGATCGTACAGATCGGCACTCCTCTTGAGATGGATCCGTCGTATATAGAGTCACAGGCAGTAGTCCCTGTTGAAGGGGCTATCGGCACTCTTGAGGGAATTGAGAAGATTGAAACTACAATCTCTTCAAGGTATGCTGCCATCACCATTTACTATAATCAGAACGCCGACCTGAAATACGCTAATCTTAAGCTCCAGGAAAAGATCGACCTGGTAAAGAGTTCTTTGCCCTCAGGCTTTGTGATAAATGTGATGAAGATCGACCTGTCACAGCTTACAAATCAGTTCATGGAGCTGCAGGTTAGAGGTGAAGGCGGCGCCGACAGGATACGAAATATCACCGACCGTGAGATAGGACCTGAATTTGAAAATATTGACGGCATTGCGGGTGTTCAGATCTATGGTGGAAAGGAGAATTCCATTGAAATAAGGCTGAATGAAAAAGCATGTAAAGCTTACGGAATCAGCATGGGGCAGGTGACAACCCTGCTCAATAACAATGGCACAAATAAAACTTTTGCCGGAACAGTGTTCAACGGCAACGATAAGCTTTTTGTCAATGTAACATCGGAATACACCGATGTAAAGGACATTGGAAATATAATAGTAAAGCAGAAAGGTCCTGTTTTATTGCGCGATGTGGCTGCAATCATCTTCGGGGTGAAGCAGCAGACATCGTATAGCAGGGTGAATGGGCTTGATGCCGTTACCCTGACACTGGTAAACGACAACCAGGCAAACCTGATTGACCTGTCGCACAAAGCCACAAAACTCGTTAAAGACCTTAATGAGAGGCTCAATCCCATGGGTGTCGAGATAGTTGTCCAGAACAACAGTGCGCAGCTCATGGAGGATAATATAAGCCAGATCATTCACCTGGCAATTACAGGCGCTCTGCTGGCAATTCTCATCCTGTGGTTCTTCCTCAGGAATATCCGGCTGGTATCGGTCATTGCGGTTTCAATTCCGGTTTCAGTTTATGCAGCCTTCAACTTTTTCTATGCTTACAATATCTCACTCAACAGCCTTACCCTTGTAGGCATGGCACTTGCAATCGGAATGCTTGTCGATAATTCTGTTGTTGTGCTCGAGAATACCTATCGGCTGGCGGGTGAGGGGAAAGATCATGAAACTGCTGTCAAACAGGGGACAACAGAAGTATGGAGATCCATTTTTGCTTCAACGCTGACCACAGTCATAGTTTTCCTTCCATTTATCTTTTCCTCCAACTTCCTCATCAAGATCGTTATCAGGAATATCGGAGTTTCTATAATCACAACTTTACTGATCTCACTTCTTGTGGCCATTCTTCTTATCCCTATGGCTACCTATTTTCTCCTTACCAGGACAACAAAGGGAAACTCGGATATTTACAGGAAGCTATCCATTCATAACCGGCTGATACAGGCATATCATCTCATACTTAAGGCAAGCATGAGAAAACCGGCTGCGACAATAATCGGTTCGCTGGTTGTATTCTTTGCCGTCCTGCTCATCAGTCTCACATTAAGCATCAATTCAACCCAGGAGATCCAATCTCCGAACTTCAGGCTCTCGGTGACTATGCCGGCCGGGTCGACTCTTGACAAGACAGATGCAGTGGTCAGCCAGATTGAATCGAGGCTTGCGGGAGTTCCTGAAAAACAGGATATAGTAAGCCGTATCGAAGAGGAAAAAGCAACAGTGACTATTAAGCTTGCCGAGGAGTGGGACAAGAAAAGCAAGAGGTCGCTTGCCGAGATAAAGAATGACATCGAAGAGAAAACAAAAAACATCTCTTCTGCTGAGATCAGCATGGATGAAGTGTCGACCGGCGGAGGGTTTACCAGCAGCAGCGGCGGCGGAATGGTAAATAACCCGGGTAACGGCTTCATGAACATGCTCGGAATCGGATCAACAAACGAGAGTGTAATCATCAAGGGGCAGGATTTCGACCAGATGCGAAACCTGGCAGAAGACATCAAGACATATATTGATAACCTTTCAACCATCAGCAGTGTGAGCCTGAATGTCCAGGACAATATCCCTGAAGTGCATCTTCTGTTCGACATGGATTATATAAACAGGAACAGCTTTACACTCCAGAACATTACCTCCGCTCTCTCAACATTCGGCAGGGAATACTCCTCCGGGGCGACATTCAGGCAGGGAACAGAGAATTATGACATTATTATTAAGTATGCCGACGAAAACGGAGTTGTAAAAAAGAATACTGACAAAACAATTGATGATCTGAAAAACCTCGAAGTCACCTCGGCAAGCAACTCGGTGATGGATATGCAGGAGCTGGCAAAAATTGTCTTCTCGTCAGGCATGGGGTCCATCCACCGTGAAAACCAGGAAAAAAGGGTTACAGTTTCCTACAGTTTCACCGATGAGATAAAGAATTCAAAGGATCTGCTGGAAGGAGCTCAAGCCGAAATTGAATCGATTGTTGCAGGGCTGAATATACCATCAGGCATTGCCGTCGAGGTGGTTCATGAAGAGGATCAGCTGAAGGACTTTTATCTGCCCCTGGGGTTTGCATTCATCCTTATTTACATGGTCCTTGCAGCAGTATTTGAATCCCTGACCATTCCATTCGTATTGCTGTTAAGCATCCCTCTTGCAGGACTCGGATCTCTTATTGCTCTGATACTTACAGGCAACTCCCTTCTCAACCTTAATACTCTCACTGGTTTCCTCATCCTGCTGGGAATTGTCGTAAATAATGGAATACTCCTTATAGATTATACAAAAATCCTCAGGAAACGAGGGTACAGGCGGCCGAGGGCGCTGATGAGCGCAGGAGTAGCCAGGCTCAGGCCTATTCTTATCACGGCTTCAACCACAGTGATTGCCATGGTTCCGCTTGCAATGGGTACGGCAGAATATGTATCAGTGATCGGAGCAGCATTTGCAATTACAGTGATTGGCGGTCTCACCCTGAGCACTCTTCTGACACTTGTCTTTATTCCGACGTTTTATACAGGACTGGAAAATACGATAGACTGGTTCAATTCACTATCATGGAAGAACAAGATAATACAGGCATTGATCTTTGCCCTTGCCATATTCCTGATCTACAGTAAAATAGACAAGTTCCTATGGCAGCTTATCACAACGCTCCTGGCGCTGATAATTGTTCCAGCCGGTACATGGTTTGTCATGAACAGCCTGCGCAAAGCCCGGGAGAGTGTGATCCCTCCCGATGAACAGATCCATATCCGTGTTCAGAACCTTGTGAAAATATATGACAGGGAAAGCAGGTGGATGAGAGAATGGAAAGGTGGGGCAAAGATCAGGAAACGGCTCGGACTTGAGAAAGAGTATAAATCGCTTAAAGACCTGACACAGCTTACCTGGCAGATTCCCATTATTGGATTCCTGATCTATTTCACATACTTCTACCTTGATAAAGGATTCTGGATCTTCATCTTCAGCCTGATAACATGGTTCACCCTGTCAGGAATATGGAACTCCGTCAGAAACATAAATCTGAACCGGGTCGGCATCACAGGAAGCAGGTCGCTGAAAATGATAACCGGCATCCTGGATTTTATAGTTTTCTGGCTTGTGCCGCTTTTCAATTTAATTTACTTCCAGATGACATGGAAAAACCTGCCGACAGTGCTGTTCCTTGGCGTTCTATGGTTTACCGGGCTATTCATTTACAAAACAGGACAGAAGCTAAGCAACGAGAACATTGATATTTACAGGCTTGAGGGACGATTCAAAGGGATCCGGAAAGCCATTTACAGGTTTGTGGCAGCAGTGCCTCTGATCGGGAAAAAGAAAAAACCGTTCAAGGCATTAAGCTGCGTTTCACTGGAGATCGGCAACGGGATGTTCGGACTCCTCGGGCCTAACGGAGCAGGAAAAACAACTCTCATGAGGATCATCTGTGGTATCCTTGAGCAGAGCTATGGCAAAGTGTGGATAAACGGCTTCGACACCCAGAAGAAACGGGAGGAGCTGCAGGGTCTCATCGGATACCTCCCGCAGGAATTCGGAAGCTATGAGAATATGACAGCCCATGAATATCTGCATTACCAGGCTATGCTGAAAAATATAATTGATGCTGCGACCAGGGAAGAGAGGGTCACTTATGTCCTGCAGGCTGTTCATATGGAAGACCGGAGGCATGAGAAGATAGCGTCATATTCAGGGGGGATGAAACAGAGGATTGGCATTGCACAGATACTTCTCCATCTTCCGAGGATTCTCGTTGTTGATGAGCCTACAGCAGGCCTTGATCCGAGGGAGAGGATACGGTTCAGGAACCTGCTGGTTGAACTGAGCCGTGATCGGGTAGTAATATTTTCAACCCACATCATAGAAGATATTTCCAGCTCATGCAACATGGTAGCCGTTCTGGGTAAGGGAAAACTGAAATACCTGGGTAAACCTATCGAGATGACTAAAGAAGCCGAAGGACATGTCTGGCAGTTCAACATCCCGGCCAAGGATTTCGGAAAGTTTGTCGAAAACCATCTTGTTGTCCACCACATGTCGGAAGGCGACAATGTCAGGGTCAGAGTCATCTCCGAATCGGCACCCTGGGAGAGTGCAACAAGTTCTGTCCCGAATCTGGAAGATGCGTATCTCTGGCTGCAGAGGAAGAAAGATAATGGTAAATGATATGAAAACCAGAACATTATATAATTACTTTACACTAATAAAAAAGATGATCCTCTACAATCTCAGAATCATCTTTGCCAACAAGTTCATCTGGTTCCTGGCAGGATCAATAATTTTTTACCTGGGGTTATCGGTGATATATGTATTCTCGAATAATGTCTCGAGGATGGAGGATCTGTATGGAGTCTTCACCTTTTCCGGGATACTCCTTGTCTTTTATCCTTCGGTTTTCGGTATTCAGAACGATCAGGATGCCAGGACAATTGAGATCCTGTTCGGCATTCCAAATTACAGGTACAAGGTGTGGCTGGTTAGGATCATCCTGATCTTTGTGATCGCTTATCTTATCATGCTGCTCTTCACCTTTCTCTCCTCTGTGATGATCATAAAGTTCCAGGTCTTCAGAATGACAACACAGGTAATGATCCCTGTCCTCTTCCTTGGAATGATGGCCTTCATGCTTTCTACCGTTGTCAGGAACGGGAACGGAACGGCTGTGATCATGATCATCTTTGGCATACTTTTTATGATGATGCAGAATGCGGATTTTCTAGAAAAAAGTCAGTGGAATATCTTTCTGAATCCCTTCAGTCCGGCTTATGATGTAAATGAGACCACCTGGGCTATAATCACCGTGAAAAACAGGATAATACTGATTACCGGCACTCTCATTTTCCTGCTGGTGGCGCTGTTCAACCTTCAGAAGAGGGAGAAGTTTATGTAAGACGAAAGAGCGTGAGGACGTGAAAGGACTTAAAATGTTTAGCCTAAAATTAAATACTATTTGAATGAAAACTATTCTTAAAGCAGCAGGGATCATTATTATTTTGTCGGCAATGGTCATATTGCCGTTGAATGCACAGAAGACAGAATATTCCGCAGATGTCGAAGCAAAGATAAAGCAGGTTGAGAATAACCTTGCTGGCTGGGTTCAGACACAAGATAACAGCAACTGGACACTTGCCGAAAGGATGAAGCTATATAATATAAAAGGTGTCAGCATCGCGGTAATTCATAACTACCATATTGAATGGGCACGCGGATATGGTTTTGCTGATGATTCTGAAAAGAATCCTGTTACTCAAAAGACACTTTTCCAGGCTGCATCCATCAGCAAATCGCTGAATGGAGTGGGTGTATTAAAGCTGGTCCAGGAAAAAAAACTTGCCCTTGACAGTGATATCAATAATTACCTTGTTTCCTGGAAATTTCCATATGACGAAAAATCAGGAGGCAAAAAAATAACCATTGCAAACCTGCTGAGTCACACAGCAGGATTAACAATTCATGGTTTCCCGGGTTATGCGAAAGGAGACACTCTTCCGACGCTTCAGCAGGTACTGGATGGTAAAAAGCCTGCCAATACCCAGGCAGTGAGATCGACCACCGAACCCGGATCAGGCTTCAGCTATTCAGGAGGAGGAGTTACTATATCTCAGCTAATTGTAACAAATGTCACAAAACAACCATACGACAAATTCATGAAGAAGAATGTCCTCGATCCTCTTGGAATGAAAGAAAGCACGTTTGAACAGCCTCCTTCAAAATCAAAGGCCAGGCTTCTGGCAACAGGTTATAAAGCCGATGGCAGTGAGGTTCCCGGTAAATATCATATTTATCCCGAGCAGGCAGCAGCCGGGCTATGGACCAATCCTGTGGATCTTTGCGGATATATCATCGAAACCCAGAAATCTTTTAAAGGAGAATCTTCAAAGGTGCTTACTCCTGCGATGACAAGGTTAAGATTGACTCCGATAATTCAGGATGCGGCGTTGGGAGTGTTTGTGAGCACTAAGGGATCTGCAAAGTACTTCATGCACAATGGCGGGAATGAAGGGTTTTCGTGCCAGTATGTCGGGAGCCTTGAAGGTGGTGAAGGCGTTGTTATAATGACAAACTCCGACAACGGGTCTATCCTGGAGGAGATAGTGAACAGCGTGGCGGTAGTTTATAAATGGGAAAACTATTATCAGCCGGAAAAGAAAACTGTAGTTAATGTTGATGGATCAATTCTTGAAAAATATATCGGGAAATATGATCTCGGGGGTTCACCTGTAACAATTAAGAAGGGAGACCGGGGCCTGCTTTTAAATGCTGTCGGAGACCTCTACTGGAAAGTCTATTTCACATCCGATACCGAGTTTTTTGTAAAAGAGTTCAGGGGATATCTGAAGTTTCTCCTCGATAACGATAAAAAAGTGACAGGGTTCAGCTTCAACGGGATGACGGTGAAAAAGATGGAGTAGCTTATTCAGATAGTGCAAGTTCGCGTGGATGTATAGAAACTTCATGTACCTTTGCATCCATGATAAAAGAAACATTCGGATCACTTAAGAAACTTGGATCGTCTGCATTTATGAAAGTGCTGGCCGGAATCAACCTGATATTTTTCCCCGCGACTGCCGGAAGTAATCAGAGATTATCATTGATGCATGATAACCTGGAACGGACTTTTCATATTCATATCCCGTCATCGTATGATAAGACTGTATCCTTGCCGCTGGTTATTGCTTTACATGGAAGGGGAGGAAATGGAGAAAGCTTGATTCTCGTTTCGCGTAAAGGCTTTGACAAACTGGCCGACAGGGATGGATTCATCGTGGTTTATCCTGATGGAATAGAGATGAACTGGAATGATGGCAGAAAGGATGAAGAAGCAAAAGATCGCGCGCACGCGGAAAACATTGATGATACCGGCTTCATTTCGGATTTGATTGACTCCATGATAAAAGATTACAACGTAGATCCAAAACGGGTTTACGTTACAGGTATATCAAACGGTGCTATAATGTCATATCGTCTGGCATGTGAATTATCTCAAAAAATCGCTGCCATCGCTCCCGTCGACGGAAGTATTCCGAACATGCTTCTGCATGAATGCTCACCATCAAGGCCCGTTTCACTGCTGGCTATAAATAATATAAATGATCCCCTGGTTCCATTTAATGGGGGCGAGATATATGGACATTTCCACATGGTAAAATTGGGCCAGGTATTATCGGTGGATGAATCAATTGGATTCTGGGTAACCCGTAACAAATGTTCAACCACACCTGTTGTGGCAGAAGAGCCTGACAGGGATCCTAAAGATGGCACTAGAGTGACAAGAAAGGAATACAGTGACGGCATGGAAGGGACTGAAGTAACTCTTTATTCTGTCGATGGCGGCGGACATACATGGCCTGGCGGCTTTCAGTATCTGCCGGTATGGCTCATAGGAAAAACCAGCAGGGATATTGATGCCAACGAAGTAATCTGGGAATTCTTTAAAAAACATTCGAGATAGATATCTATGGCGTCAGTAAGACCCCCTTCCTCGTCCTCCCGCTTTGCGGTGGCCTGCCCCCTGAATGGGGGCTTAACCCGGTTGATTAATTATGGTTCTCGTGATATTTAGTGACGCCTGGGTGCAATATGATGGATGTGAACCGCTTTATTCCTTAAAAAGCTTAACCTTCAGGGCAGAAGGTCCTTTGGGTCCCTTGCCTATTTCAAATACTACGACATTATTTTCCTTTACAGGTTCCAGCAGGTTATTTGCATGAACAAAGATGCTTTGATTTGATGCCAGGTCTCTGATAAAGCCAAAACCCTTTGAGTCATTGAAAAAAGTGATGACCCCTTTGCGGACGAAATCCGGTGCACTTGCAGGATCGTTTTTGGTTATTTTCAGTTCGATATTTTCCGCTACAACAACTGTCTTCTTAGTCGGATCGGGAGGAGTTGCAGTGATCATTCCAAATTCATCGACATAAGCGATCATATCCTCGAAGCTGCTCTTTTTATTGTCAGTTACTTTCTTAGCGCGCTTTTCTGCTTTCGCTTTTCTCTTCTTCTCTTTCTTTATTCTTACTTCTTTTTTGCTGAATGTTTCCTGCGATCTTCCCATATATTTATTTTGGTCTGGTTATTGATTAAATCTATGATCAGCTGAAAAATATAATTATGTGCAATAATTAACTAACCGGATGCTCGATTAGCAGAAATATGCGCAATATTACGCAGCTGAATCTACGGGCAAAGGTACAATAAAATCCCGGGAATACCACTTTCTCTCTTTTTGTCGTCCGCTGTTTAACCACGGAGTTGCACGGAGATTGCACGGAGGAACACGGTTTTTTCCTGCATCTGATCATAACCTGTCGCACCATTGAACCGTTGTACCGTTGTACCGTTATACCGTTGTACCGTTGTATCATTGTACCATTTTTTTATCTTTACGGAACCAGACACTAAAAACCGTGTACCAGAAAGACTATCTCCTCCGTATGATAGCAATGATGATGAAGTTCATCGGCGAGCTTCTTGGGCTGATCAGGAAGGGTGAACTGGAAAAGGCATCGGAGGTACTTGAAGAGGGATATCGCAGGTTTCTCAGGGAGGATGCCATATTTTTCCGCAACATCCCTGGGGAGAAGCTTACTCAGACACTTCTTCAGGAACACAATTACACAAGCGGGCATCTTGAAGTTCTGGCAGAGCTGTTTAATGCCGAGGCAGAGCTGGCTCTGGCGCAAGACAACAGGAAAGACAGCCTTGAATATTCCCGGAAAGCGCTACTGCTTTTCGAATTCGTCGATAAAGAGCAAAAAACTTACTCAGCTGAAAGGCTGGATAAGATTGAAGCTATCAGAAAACGGATCGAAGAATTATCCTGAAAGAAGTTGATGGTGTCTTTGTGTCCCGTACCCCATTTGCCATCTGACGCAAAGCAAAAATATATTTGACATTACCTGATTCATGGTGTAATTTTGTTAAATATTCTATAAACAGAGGTATACATACTTTTCATGTTCTGAAACTAAATCAGGTTTATTAAAATATTTCACCATGAAAACCATCAGAAAATCTTTTCCTGAAACAGGGCTTGAAGCTTCTGCCCTCCATAAGGAAATGCAGATGACGAAATCCAAAGATGCTGCCTGGAGGGAAGGTAAGGTTTTTGGCTATATATATTATAAGGATGATGAAGCTGCCAAAGTTGCTGAAGAGGCTTACCGGTTGTTCTGTTGTGAGAATTCGCTTAATCCTTCGCTCTTTGTTTCGCTGAAAAGGTTTGAGACCGAGACGGTTCAGATGATGACTGATCTGCTCCATGGCGGTCCTGATGCTGCCGGAATTCTTACCTCAGGCGGTACGGAGAGCATTATTATGGCTATGAAAACAGCCAGGGACAAGGCGCGGAATGATCACTCTGAGATAAAATACCCTGAAGTGGTATCGCCTGAATCTGTTCACCCGGCCTTTGATAAAGCCGCTCACTACCTCGATATTAAGCTCATTCATACTCCAGTCATGGACGATAAGCGGGCAGACATTAATGCAATAAGAAAGGCGATCACATCCAATACAATCCTGCTGGTCGGCTCTGCGCCATGTTTCCCTCATGGCGTGATCGATCCGATTGCTGAAATCGGGCAGCTTGCACTGCAGTACAAGATACCTTTTCATGTCGACGCATGCATGGGTGGAATGATCCTTCCATTTGCTGAAGAGCTTGGATACCCTATTCCCGGTTTTGATTTCCGTGTGCCCGGAGTCACATCTATATCAGCTGATATTCACAAATATGGCTATTCGCCGAAGGGGGCTTCTGTAGTTATTTATGCCACCCATGAACTGCGTAAATATCAGTTTTTCGTTTATACCGACTGGTCAGGAGGATTGTACGGATCACCAGCCATTCTTGGAAGCAGATGCGGGGGACCTATTGCTGCCGCATGGGCTACGCTTGTGTTTCATGGCCGTGATGGTTATCTGAGGATGACCCGGGAAGTGATGGAGACATCAAAAAAATTACAGGAAAGGATTAATGCAATTCCGTCCTTAAGAGTTGTCAGTAATCCTGATACGTGCATCTTTGCAGTCACTTCTGACAATATCGACATTTTTGAAGTCGGCGATGAGCTCACTGCCGGGGGATGGCATCTCGACAGGATACAATTTCCAAACGCTCTTCATGTGACACTTTCATATCATAATATTAAAAAAGCAGATGAATTTATTCTGGCTCTGAAGAATGCCGTTGCAAAAGTTTCAGTGGAAAAGACAAAGAGCAGGTCGACGCATTTCGCGGTATCATTTGTCAAGGGATTGTCAAAAATGCTGCCTGAAACATGGTTTAAGAAGCTTTCTTCTGCCGCCACTAAGATGATGGGTAACAAAGATGGTAAGGGACAGGGAATGAAAGCCGCAATGTATGGTATTACCGCCGCCATAGAAAACCGGGGTAATGTGCACGATCTGGTCCTTGATGCACTGGACGGGATGTATTAATCCTGTTTACTTAATAGCCTCTGCCCCTCCTACTATCGGTAACGTAATTGAGGTGCCATCCAGATCGACTTTAAGTTTCGTTCCCGGATCAGGCCAGAGGGTGAACTCCCTGTCGGTCGAGAAGATCAT
>PMBC01000096.1:0-26966 GCA_003152835.1 Bacteroidales bacterium
AGCCCCCCTTCAGGGGGGATGGAGGGTAATAACCAGCACCTGCACCCTTCACTTTATCAATGCCGCATACATTATTTCGACCGGATGAAGCGCCATTCTGCCGGTGCCATCCTTAATCTGATGCCTGCAGCTTGTACCAGGAGCAGCAATAAGTGTTTCCTGGTCAGCATTCCTTACCTCGGGAAAGAGCACCATTTCGCCTATCCTGTTTGACATGTTATAATGCTCCTTCTCATAACCGAACGACCCTGCCATTCCGCAGCAGCCTGAAGGGATCTCCCTGACTTTGAAGTTAACAGGTATTGATAGCATTTCTATTGTCGGAAGCGAAGATGAAATAGCCTTTTGCTGGCAATGTGCATGAAGAAGTATACTGGTTTCTATTCCTGAGAAGGCTTCTCTTTTAATTCTTCCTAAACGGTATTCGTTTGCAATATATTCATCGATTAAGTAAGAATTTCCGGATAACCTATCTGCAGCTTCCCTCAGATCATCTCCAGCAAGTTCCGGATATTCGTCCCTGAAACCCAGAATAGCAGAAGGTTCAATCCCGACAAGGGGAAGCTTGTCACTTATAATATCACTGAATACAATGATATTCTTCCTGATTATCTTCTTTGCTCTTCTTATAAGACCTTTTGAAAGAAAGGTCCTGGCGCTTTCAAAATGAGGCAATGTAATCACTTTATATCCCAGCGAGGTGAGGAGCCTGATTGCTGAAATGCCGGTTTCAGTATCATTGAATTCCGTAAATTCATCTACCAGCAGACATACCGTTCCAATTGGCTTCTCAGGGTTCAAGGAATCCAGATTTTTCTTTATCCACTTGCTCAGTGTGAACCTATGCAATTGAGGTATTGACCTCTCCCCGGCGAATCCGATTATCTTCTTAAACATTCCGGATATAAACCTGTTCCTGACAAAAAAGTTAAAGAGACCGGGAACAAGTGATGCAGCTTTATTGATTGCGGTAATATTAGCTATCAACCATGTTCTGAGAGGTATGCCATGTTTGTCGTACCAGTGCTGGAGGAATTCAGCCTTCATCTTAGCCACATCAACTCCGGAGGGGCATTCCGATTTGCATCCCTTGCAGGCGATGCAGAGATCGAGGATATCATATATTTCCTTATGATCCCATGGGTTATGATTGCCATCATTCAGAAATTCCCGTAAAATATTTGCCCTGGCCCGGGTACAATTTTTTTCTTCGCCGGTCGCCATAAATGTCGGGCACATGGTCCCGCCGATTACAATAGTCTTACGGCAATCTCCTGATCCATTGCATTTTTCGGCTGCCCTGACGATTCCATCCGTGCCTGAAAAATCAAATATTGTCTCTGGTTCAGGGGTTATTCTTCCGGGTATATACCTGAGGGAGCTGTTCATTGGAGGCGTATCGGTAATTTTTCCCGGGTTAAGTATATTATCAGGATCCCAGCACCTCTTTACCTTGCGCAGCAGGTCATAATTATATTCCCCGATGACTATGGGTATGAATTCACCTCTAAGCCTTCCGTCGCCATGCTCGCCGCTCATTGACCCGCGGTATCTCCTGACGAGTTTTGCCATCTCAAGGCCCAGCGTCCTGAATAGCGCAACATCCTCAGGATCCTTGAGGTTCAAAATTGGCCTTATGTGCAGTTCGCCCGTTCCGATGTGCGCGTGATATACTACCTCTTTACCGTAAACCGATAATATTTTTTCAAAATCCTCAATGAATAATGGAAGCTTTCTTACATCCACAGCTGTATCCTCAATGAGCGATACCGGTTTTGGGTCACCCTTCATATTGGTAAGGACGCCAAGTCCGGCTTTGCGGAGCTCCCAGACTTTGGGAATATCTTTTCCCTTAACCACAGGGAAAGCATATCCCAGACCGGCAGTTTTCAGTTCGGCGATAAGGTCACTGGTTACTGATTCGATCTCTTCGCTCTTTTCCCGGGCAAATTCCACAATAACAATGGCAGCAGGTTTCCCCTCCAGGAAGAACCTGTTCTTTCGCTGGCTTAAGTTGTTTTCGGTAAGCTCAAGAATCTTGTTATCCATCATCTCTACTGCACCAGGATTGTATTTCAGTGCAACAAGGTTAGCAGAGAAGGCATCATTGCGCCTTTCGAGGTGAATGCAGACCAGAGCTTTCTCAGCAGGAGGAAGCTTGACAAGATTAAGCTTGATTTCTGTTGTCACAGCCAGAGTCCCTTCAGAACCGGCAAGCAGCTTGCAGAAATTGAAAGGCTGGTCAGAAGATGCATCAAAAACCTCATTTCTAAGCAAGATATCGAGAGCGTACCCGGTATTTCTCCTTGGTATTGAAGGATCAGGAAAACCGTCAATAATGTTCTTTCTGTTAGTTTTATCATTCAATAACTCCCGTACATAGCGGAAGATGTCTCCCTCGAGATTTTGTAAAAGGCATTTTTCCTCAAACGATGATTTATCCAGCGGCCCGAATTCAGCTTCACTGCCATCGCTCAGCAAGGTTTTAAGTCCGATCAGATGATCTCGTGTTGATCCATAAATAACAGAGTGTGAGCCGCATGCGTTGTTTCCTACCATTCCTCCGAGGTTGCACCTGTTTGAGGTCGATGTTTCCGGGCCGAAAAACAGTCCGTGTTTTTTAAGTTCAATGTTCAGTTCATCAAGGACAACCCCAGGCTCGACCCTGGCCCACATCTCTTCGCTGTTGATCTCGATTATCCTCTTCATGTATTTCGAGATATCAACGATAATTCCAGGGGATACTACCTGCCCTGCAAGGGATGTACCTGCAGCACGGAGAGTAATGCTTATTTTTTCCCTGTTTGCAAAAGAGAGTATTTTTTTAAGATCTGATTTACCCCTTGGCCAGGCCACTGCCAGAGGTTTTTCCTTATATACAGATGCATCTGTTGAGTAGATTGTGCGGGTTATCGTGTCATATTGAAGATCGCCTTCAAGATCATTCTTAAGAGCATCGAGCAATGAATATCTGGTATCGCTTTTCATAAATCTGTTTGAGCTGCTAATTTAGAAAAATGATTTGACCGTCATCTGTTTCATTGAATCAAAAAAAAATCTGACAATAATCATGCTTTGCATAATTGTAAAATAGGACTTTTTTTTCGTACATTTAGAAAAAAAACCCGAACTTATTAAATCACTGATATACAATGGAGTTATTAGATACCATAAAGCAAAATGCAAGGAAACATAATAAAAGGATTGTGCTTCCCGAAGGATATGAAGAAAGAAATATCAAGGCGGCCGACGCTGCAATAGCGGAAGGAATTGCCAGGATCATCCTGATAGGAAACCCTGAGGAGATAATGAGTCATGGTGATAAGCTGGGTCTGAAGAATTTAAGTAAAGCCACGATAGTGAATCCCAAATCACATGCAAAAAAGGAGCAGTACATTAATCTCATGGTAGAACTCCGAAAAAGCAAAGGGATGACATATGAAGAGGCTGCAAAGCTTATTGAAGACCCGCTGTATCTGGGTGTTCTGATGATCAAGAGCGGAGATGCCGATGGTGAGGTCTCCGGAGCCGATCATGCAACAGGCGATGTACTGAGACCAGCATTTCATTATATTAAAACAGCACCCGGAATCTCTGTAGTTTCAGGTGCATTTATAATGATACTCCCGGATAAAAGTTTTGGAGACAATGGTGTTCTGATCTTTGCTGATAGCGCTGTCTCTCCGAATCCTACCGATAAGGAACTGGCCGAGATCGCAGTTGCCTCTGCCCATACTGCAAGGGTAATTGCAGGGATGGAGCCGCGTGTGGCTCTTCTCAGCTTCTCAACGAAAGGAAGCGCAAAGCATGAACTGGTTGATAAGGTGATAAGCGCCACAAAAATAGCTCAACAGATGGCACCTGACATCATGATCGACGGCGAGCTGCAGGGTGATGCTGCCCTTGTTGAATCCATTGGCCTGAAAAAAGCCCCCGGGAGCAAGATCGCAGGAAAAGCCAATGTACTGATATTCCCGGACCTAAATTGCGGAAATATTGCCTACAAGCTTGTTCAGAGGCTGGCCCATGCTGAAGCTATCGGTCCGATATTACAGGGCATGGCTGCTCCCATAAACGACCTTTCACGGGGATGTTCAGTCAGCGATATCGTAAGCATGATTGCCATTACAGCAAACCAGGCTTCAGGTGTGAAATAATTAACAATCCCAGATAACCTTTTTTTACAATGATAATCCTAGTATTAAACTGTGGCAGCTCTTCAATCAAATACCAGCTATTTGACATGTCGGACGGCTGTAAAATGCTTGCAAAAGGGCTGCTTGAAAGAATCGGTTTGAATGAGAGTATTCTTACCCATAAATCCACAGGCGGCGAACCATATAAGGTAATAACCGATATTCCTGACCATACGACAGGTATAAACATGGTAATGGAAGTTCTTTGCGACCCGGATCATGGAGTTATTAAGAATGTAAACGAAATCAAGGCAGTTGGTCACAGGGTGGTAAATGGAGGTGAGAATTACAAAGATAGTGTCCTTATAGATAACGATGTCAAGAAAGATATCGAGACCTGTATTGAACTCGCTCCCCTTCATAACCCGGCAAACCTCAAGGGAATACTTTCAGTTGAAAAGCTGATCCCGGGTGTCCCGCAGGTGGCTGTCTTCGATACATCGTTTCACCAGACAATGCCAGACTATGCCTATATGTATGCCATTCCTTACGAGTATTATGAAAAGTACAGGATCAGAAAATATGGTTACCATGGAACAAGCCATAAGTTTGTTGCTTCAAAAGCAGCGGGGCTTCTCGGCAAAGATGTGAAAGACCTGAAAATAATTACCTGTCACCTCGGAAATGGAGCTTCAGTGACTGCAATACTGAAAGGACAGTCAATCGATACTTCAATGGGTTTTACACCCGTGGATGGACTTATTATGGGCACCAGGACAGGTGAGATTGATCCGGGGGTCCTTGTTTATATCGCAGACAAGGAACATCTTAACGTCACCGGTGTCAACAATATGATCAATAAGAAAAGCGGCGTATTCGGGATATCCCAGATATCTTCCGATATGCGCGACCTTGAGACAGCTGCCAGTGCCGGGAACAAAAAAGCACAGCTTGCACTGAAGATGTATGCTTACAAGGCAAAGAAATTCATCGGTTATTATATGGCTGCGCTGAACGGATGTGATCTCCTTGTCTTTACGGGTGGAATAGGGGAAAATGATTTCAATATGAGAAAGATGATCTGCTCTGACATGGAAAACCTTGGAATCATCTTTGATTCAGAAGTCAATGACGGCGCAAGGGGAATAGACCTGGTCATTTCGAAACCCGAATCAAAGGTGACGATTATGGCTGTCAATACCGACGAAGAATTCGTGATTGCATCGGATACACGCGTTATAGTAGAACAGAGAACATTTTAATTTCAACTAAAACATTATAAAATGGTGTTAAAGAGTCTTGCCGACCTTAAAAACATTGTTGCCGGAGGCCCTGTAAAAAAGATGGTGCTGGCAGCAGCACAGGATCAGCATTCGCTGGGAGCTGTTATCAGAGCCTTTCAAGACCATATTATTGAGCCAATTCTTATCGGCGATAAAGAGGGTATCCAAAACATCTGTGAAGAGAATAATTATAATATCTCAGGGGTGAGGATAATTCATGAACCCGATATGGATAAGGCTGTTGAGATGTCAGTAAGGATGGTCAGTAAAAAAGAGGCCGATATCCTGATGAAGGGAAAGGTGGGCACATCGACACTTCTGAAATGCGTTCTGAACAAGGAGTGGGGACTGCGAACCGGGAATCTTCTTTCCCACTTCGCACTTTTCGAGGTGGAAACCTACCCGAAAGTAATCGCCGTTACAGATGTGGCAATGAACATAGCACCTAATCTCCAGGACAAGATAGCCATTATAAATAACTCGGTTTCGTGTCTTATCAAGCTTGGTTATATTATGCCCAAGGTGGCAATTCTCGGAGCTGTGGAGATGGTGAACGAAAACATGGAAGCCACCCTCCATGCAGCGCTGCTTTCGAAAATGAATCAGCGCGACCAGATCAGGAATTGTATCATCGACGGGCCCCTCGCTTTCGATAATGCCGTGAGCCTGGAAAGCGCACAGTTTAAGGGGATCAGGAGTGAAGTTGCAGGCGATACCGACCTTCTGCTCATGCCTGATATTGAAGTTGGTAACGTTTTGTATAAGTCCCTTGTATTTTTTGCCAAGGCAAAAGTGGCAGCGGTGATACTTGGCGCCCGTGTTCCAATTGTACTTACATCCAGATCAGATTCTGAACAGGCTAAATACGACAGTATTTTACTATCTGCAGCCGCCAGCAAATAATTACTTTATGATCAGTAGCCTCGATCAGATGGTTGAGAAAGTGCTTGCTCCTGGCAGGCGGCATCGCATAGCTGTTGCCTGGGCTCAGGATCTCAATACCATCGGTGCTGTTTTTAAAGCCTTTAATGATGGGTTCGCTGAAGCAATCCTTGTTGGGAAAAAAGACCAGATAACAGCCATCTGCATGAACTCGGGTTTTGATCCTGGCTTGTTCCGTATAATTAATTCCGATAATGAAACTTCAGCATCGGAGGAAGCTGTCAGACTTGTGAAATCAGGCGAAGCCGATATTGTAATGAAAGGTCTCGTGGGGACAGACAAGTTCCTGAAAGCAGTGATGAATAAGGAGCATGGAATCATGATCCCGGGAGCAACACTGAGCTATGTTGGGGCTGTAGAGATACCGGCTTATAAGAAGCTTCTGTTTATTACAGATACTGCAGTCATTCCATATCCTGATCTGAATCAGAAGATTGCGATGGTGAATTACGCAATAGAAATGGCAAGGCGGTTTGGCATTGATATCCCAAAGGTTGCCCTTATCGGCGCCTCTGAAAAAAAGAGCCATCATTTCAGTTATACTGAAGATTATGCTGAAATGTGCAAAATGGCTGCTGATGGCCGGATTAATAACTGTATTATGGACGGACCGCTGGATCTTTTCCTGGCCTGCGACATCAAAAGCCCCGAAATAAAGGGCGTAAGCACACCTGTCGATGGTGATGCGGATGTACTTCTCTTTCCATCACTTGAATCATGCAATCCGTTTTACAAAAGCCTTATGCTGTTTGCAGGCGGTGAACTCGCAGGTTTGATAAGAGGGACTGAGAAACCCGTTGTCCTGATGTCAAGAAGTGAAAGTGAAAAATCAAAATATTACTGCATTGCCCTTTCCTGTCTGATGGCATAAATGTTTACTACTTGAAAATAAGTTAATTAAATCTATATGACAAAACGGCTTCTGCTTATCATCAACCCCGGATCGACCTCAACAAAATTTGCCCTGTATGAAGAGGATACCTCTATTTTCGAGCTGACGCTGGCTCATACTGCCGAGGATCTGGCTGATTTTACGAAAATAACAGATCAGTTTCACTTCAGGCGCGACCTGATTATCTGGGAACTGGGTTACAGGAACACAGATCTTCAACGCATTGCTGCAGTAATTGGCAGGGGAGGTCTCATAAAACCTATTGAATCAGGTATTTATGAAGTAAATGATAAGATGATCGCTGACCTGAATACTGGGATTCTTGGCCAGCATGCAAGCAATCTTGGCGGGTTGATTGCGCATGATATTGCTTCCTCTCTGCCGAATGCCAAAGCATATATTGTTGATCCTGTTGTTGTCGATGAACTTCAGCCGGTGGCAAGGATATCAGGTCATCCTGCAATTGAGCGTGTTTCAATTTTTCATGCTCTGAATCAGAAAGCAGTGGCGCGTGCATATGCCTTATCGGTAAATAAGAAATATGAGGATCTTAATCTGATTGTTGTTCACCTCGGCGGCGGGATAAGCGTCGGTGCACACAGGAAGGGCAGAGTGGTCGATGTGAACAATGCCCTCCATGGCGATGGTCCCTTTTCTCCGGAGAGATCAGGAACCCTTCCTGCCGGCCAGCTTGCCGACCTGTGCTTCAGCGGAAAATATACTCATGATGAGGTTAAATCAATGATAACCGGCAAGGGAGGCATGGTCGCATACCTTGGTACAAACAACTATAAGGAGGTTTGCAGGATGGTCGATGAAGGCAACGAGAAGGCTGCCCTGATTAGGGATGCCGCTTCGTACCAGGTTGGCAAGGAGATAGGCTCGATGGCTGCTGTTCTCGGCGGCAAAGTCGACGCTATAATCCTTACAGGAGGAATGGCATACCAGGAACATCTTGTGGATCAGATAAAAATGATGATCCATTTTATTGCACCTGTGTTTGTTTATCCTGGTGAAGATGAGATAAAGTCTCTGGCCTTCAATGGCCTGCTGGCTCTGAATGGCAAAATCGAGGTGAAGACNNAATGCAACAGGTAATACCTTGCCATTGAAGAATTTACATCCATTTACGGCAAACCACGAAATAAATTCTGCCATCTCCGTTGCAGTAACAGGCGCTTTGTAGCCAGGAAAAGCCTTTTCAAGCATTCCGGTTCCGACCGATCCGAGCGCCAGGCAGTTAACGATAATGCCCGACTCACGGAATTCTTCAGCAAGAGATTCAGAAAGGCTTGAGAGCGCAGCTTTTGACGCACTGTAATAGGAGAGTCCCTTGTATTTTGAACTGCCCTGATAGCCTCCCATGCTTGAAATATTGACTACATGCGACCCTTTCTGCATCATGGGCTGCAGTGTCCTGGTCAATGCAGCTGGTCCGATAAAATTTGTCTCCATCATTTTCCTGGCCTCTACTGATGATGATTTCATAAAATCATTCACTATCAGCAAACCTGCATTATTTATAAGAATATCAATAATCCGGAAATGCGCAACAACGAATTTTAAAAAAGATCTTTCATAATTCTCAAATTCCTCCAGATCAATCTGATGCGTGAGAATATTGCTGTTGCCGGCTCCTGCGGATAATTCTTCAAGTGCACTCTTATTCCTTCCAGTGACAAGGAGATGGTTCTCTTTCTGCCTTGCAAGGCAGAAAGCAACTTCCTTACCTATACCGCTTGTTCCGCCGCTAATTACAATGTTCATGATAGTCAAGTATATTATTAGCCGATTTTTTTCGTTTATTTGCAATGATCACTTCAAAGTTACAAAAATGTAGTTATGAAACTCACTCACAAAAGGAAGGATTACGGTAAAACTAAAGTCGTCATATTTATAGCTCTCATTTCCATTTTTTTATCAGTTTCTCAATTATCAGCCCAAAGGGTTGACAACGGTGCACCGGCTTTGAGGGAGAGGCTTTTTTATGGCGGGAGTCTTGGATTACAGTTTGGAGGCGTAACTGATATCCAGCTTTCTCCTGTAATTGGTTTATGGGTATTGCCAAGGCTAGCAATAGCTATTGGCCCTGATTACAGGTTTTATAAAGACCATTTTGGCCGGACTGATATAATCGGAGGAAGTGCCTATACTCAAATTGTTGTTATCCAGGATCTTAATAATTTGATACCGTTAGGTATGCATTATGGTATTTTTCTTCAGGCAGAAGATGAACTGCTGAGCCTCGAATCATTATACTGGAAAATGCCTCCTGTAAAGTCTGAGAGGTTTTTCATCAATACACCAATGGCAGGAGCTGGTATAACCCAGCCCCTTGGGAAGCGAATCTCGCTTAATGTAGCGTTTCTGTGGACACTGGTCACTCCTGAATATGATATGTACAGTAATCCGGAAATCAGGGTCAGTATAATTTTTTGATTTTATTGCCATACTCCCGGAATTCTTATATTTTAACAGGAATGATTTTGCCGGCGGCAAATTGAGCTATCTTTGCCATTCAAATCAAAATAAAAACGATTTAATGAAAATAGAAAAGAACAGAGCGGTTTCTCTTATTTATGAGCTTAAAGAAGGGAATTCGGAAGGCAGGGTGATTGAGGCCCTGGAAGAAAGCAGGCCTATGACTTTTATTTGTGGTTCCGGGAGGCTGCTCCCGTCATTTGAATCGCATCTGCTATCTCTTGAAAAAGGAGACAATTTTAATTTTGTACTTGATGCCAGGTCTGCTTATGGCGAGAGAAGGGAGGACATGATAATCAATTTGTCTCCTTCAATATTTGAAAGCGACGGCAAGATAGATGAAAATATATGCAAGGTAGGGAATGAAGTCCCGATGATGGATACTAACGGCAACCGTATCACGGGGACAATTATAGAAATATCAGATACTTACATCAGGATGGACTTCAACCATCCGATGGCAGGAGTTGATCTTTGTTTTTTGGGAAGCATAATGGATGTACGTGAAGCAACTGATGACGAACTCTATTCCTCAGCCAATTCATGCTCCGGCTGCAGCAGCAATAGTTCCTCGGAATGTTCAGGAAGCTGCAATTAATGGGTCTCTGATAAATATAGTTTAATTGTTTTATGAAAACCACCAGAAAACTCTTTCCGGTTGTTATGATCGGTGTGATCTCTGTCACCCTGGTAATGTTTATTCTGAAAGCATATAAAATACTGGATATCAGCAATAGCGTTCTTCTGGTATTCCGTCTCCTGAGTCTTGGGTTGCTCGTGATCTACGCATTTAAAAAGAGATCTCTCACAACATGGATACTTGTGTCAATGCTCGCAGGGGCTGAGTTTGGGTATGATGTTCCAGCTATTGCGAGCAAGCTCCAGTTCCTGAGCGACATTTTCCTCAGGCTCATCAAGACTATTATAGCACCTCTTCTCTTCTCAACCCTGGTGGTGGGAATTGCAGGCCATGCCAATATTAAACAGATAGGCAGGATGGGATGGAAGTCATTGTTATACTTTGAAATCATATCGACAATTGCACTTTTCATAGGACTTGCTGCCATCAATATAAGCAAGGCAGGCGTGGGCGTAGTTCTTCCGCAAAATACAGATTCTTCAGCAGTTACGGCAATGAAAGCCCAGACAGCGGGCGATTTTCTTCTTCACATCTTTCCAGAGAACATCGCAAAGGCTGTCGTAGAGGGACAGATACTGCAGATCGTCATTTTCAGCATTATATTCGGCATTGCAGTCGCAATGGTAAATGAGAAATACAGGAATCCTGTGGTTCGCTTCAGTGAAAGCCTCGCTGAAATAATGTTTAAATTCACAAAAATCGTCATGTATTATGCACCTGTCGCAGTCTTTGCGGCAATTGCATATACTGTAGGACACATGGGGCTCGATGTTTTGTATAATCTGTTTAAGCTTCTTGCAACCCTGTATGTAGCCNNACCTCAAATTCTGAATCTGCCTTGCCCTCAGCAATGGAGGCGATGGAGAAATTCGGGGTTCCCAGGAAAATAGTCTCCTTCGTGATTCCAACAGGATATAGCTTTAACCTCGACGGCACCACGTTATACCTCTCGCTGGCGACAATATTCGTTGCACAGGCAGCCGGTATTGATTTGTCTTTCGGCAAACAGCTTATAATATGTTTTACCCTCATGCTTACAAGCAAGGGGGTTGCAGGCGTCTCAAGGGCTGCACTGGTGATCCTGATGGGAACAGTGGTCAGCTTCGGGCTTCCGGCCGAACCTGTCTTTATAATCCTGGGAATAGATGTCCTTATGGATATGGCACGTACATCGGTTAATGTGATCGGTAATTGCCTGGCAACAGCCGTCATTGCAAGATCAGAGAAGGAGTTCGACGACGATGCTGCCAGGCATTTTAAGTCTGAATAGGAGATATAGCGGCTCTTAACGTTATTCTTTCACTTTCACTTTGCTTCCTGAGATTTCATTTTTCTCCACCGGCTGCCCTGAGATCATTAAATATTCAATTCTGAAAAGAGAATCAGGAAAGGGGATACCCCGGAACATTGAATCACTCAAACAGTTTTCATTTGGATTGCCATTTTACATTTGTAAACAAGGTAAAAAGAGACTTTATTTACAGATGTAATGGGATAAAACAAAAAATTCTGATTACAACTGTAAATATATTTTTGAAATATATTATAAATGTTTAAATACAATAATATCAGTTATATATATAGCATTATCTGCTCTATTTAGTTCTTCTTTTTGATTTGAGATAGATTAAGTCGTCTTTAAATTTTAGAAATAAGCAATAAATAACTATAAACCAGTATAATATAAATCTAATCTTCTGTCCTGCATCAGGTAGGTTACGTTTGTAAAACGCATAAATACAATAGGATATATTTTAACGGCAGATGCACTTAATTTGTATTGCTTACCTAAGTTACAAATGTAATTATCAAAAGATACATATGTAATTTATATTTGATTTACATTTGTAATGTAGACTTTACTGCTATGAAAGATCGTATCCTTGCCTTCCTTAAGGCCGAAAACAAATCTTCTTCTCAATTTGCTGAAGAAATTGGTGTTCAACCTTCCGGTATTTCGCATATTATTTCGGGGAGAAATAAGCCAAGCCTTGATTTTGTAGTGAAAATGCTTGAAGAATACCCCTTCTTGTCTACCGAATGGCTATTGTTCGGCAAAGGTGAGATGTACAGGGATCAATCAATGCAGGAACTTTTCACCGAAGCAAAGGAAAGTGAGCTGAAGACCCCTGTTAATGAAACTGGTTTGTTCGTTGATACCATAAAAAAAGATGCAAAAATGCCTCATGAAACGGTACAAGCAGTAAAAGAGAGCCGGGACGTTGAAAAAATAGCCTGGTTTTATAAAAATGGCACCTTCAGGGAGTATTTCCCCTCAGGTGAATGATTCCGGAGAATCTTCTCGCCTTAAAAGTTTAGATTAGTCAAAATAATAATTATTATAAAGTATATTTGTCTCAAACATTTTATTGATGACAAAGCGGATAGAATCTCTGAAAGTTATTGATAATAAGCCTCTTAAAAAAGATTTCTTTATAATAGAACTGGAAAGCAGCAGAAAGCTTCCTGAAATGAAGCCCGGCCAGTTTGTCCAGGCTAGGATTGACGGTAGTCAGGAGACATTTTTGCGTCGTCCTTTGTCAATACATGATGTTGATTTTGTCCGGAACACGTTTAGGCTTCTGGTTCAGGTAGTTGGAAAAGGCACCGAATCGTTTTCAAAGCTTAATAAAGGAGATTCCCTTAATCTCATTTATCCCCTGGGAAATTCATTCACTCTTCCCACAAAGGGTGCTCGCACCCTTCTTGTGGGCGGAGGATGCGGTATTGCTCCGCTACTATATCTCGGCAGGTACCTTAAGTCACAAGGTATTATCCCGGACATACTACTAGGGTTCAGAAACAGAGATCGCATCCTGGAATACAATGATTATGAAGCTGTAGGTAATGTTTTCCTGACTACCGAGGATGGATCAGCAGGTGAAAAAGGTTTTGTCACAAGTCACTCTCTTCTTGGAAAAGCCAGCTATGATAAGGTTTTCTGCTGCGGACCTGAAATGATGATGAAAGCAATAGCCGGCTGGTGCAGAAAGAACAATACTGATTGTGAAGTATCGCTGGAAAACCTCATGGGATGCGGTATAGGAGTCTGTCTCTGTTGCGTTGTTGACACTGTAAAGGGGCACCTTTGCACATGCACTGACGGCCCGGTATTTAATATTAAGGAGTTGAAATGGTAAAACTTGGCTTTTCAATAGGCGATCTTCAATTCAAAAACCCGGTGATTGCGGCTTCCGGTACGTTCGGCTATGGCTCTGAGTTCGATGATTTCCTTGATGTTTCGCGTCTGGGAGGCATTGTAGTCAAAGGGACAACGCTTGAGCCAAGGGAGGGCAACCCGTACCCGCGGATGGCGGAAACTGCCTCAGGGATGTTGAATGCTGTAGGCTTGCAGAATAAAGGGATTGATTACTTCGAAAAGAATATTTATCCCCGCCTTTCTGAATATAATACTAACGTTATTGTCAATATAAACGGCAGCTGCATAGATGATTATGTTGCCCTTGCAGAGCGGATTAACAAGCTTGACGACATTCCTGCCATTGAGCTCAATATCTCGTGTCCAAACGTAAAAATGGGAGGGATGGTTTTCGGCATAAATCCTGTTTCAGCGCGTGAGGTAATAAAAGCTGTCAGGAGGGTATGCATTAAGAAACTCATTGTGAAGCTATCGCCGAATGTCACGAGTATTGTTGAGTTTGCTCATATTTCAGAGGAAGAGGGAGCCGATTCAATATCTCTTATCAATACACTGCTTGGAATGTCAGTCGATGTCAGGAGTATGAAACCATCCCTCTCGACTATTACGGGCGGCCTCTCCGGGCCTGCAATCAAGCCTGTAGCCTTGCGGATGGTCTGGCAGGTGGCCAACGCTGTCAATATCCCTGTAATAGGGATTGGGGGCATTATGAATTCTGACGATGCCATTGAATTCATACTTGCCGGGGCATCTGCCATACAGGTCGGCACTGCTTCATTCATTGATCCTCAGGCATCTGTGAAAATACTTGAAGGCATTGAAAATTACCTCATTGCTAAAGGGTTTTCAGATATAAGGGATATAACCGGATTTTTAAACTGTTCGAAGTAATTTAACCAGATGAATTACTCACTGGAGTCGCAAATGATATAAAACGTTTGTATTTCAGAAAATAATCTCTATCTTTTCCTTGAAATTTATTAGTTTAAACGATATTTTATTTAAATCCATTAAAAATCCTTTATTAAAATGGCAGAAAATCTACAGATTGATAACCTCGACAGGAAGATACTTGATATAATAACAAAGAATGCAAGGATACCTTACCTTGAAGTTGCAAGGGATTGCGGTGTGTCGGGTGCTGCAATTCACCAGCGCGTGCAGCGGCTGATACGTATCGGTGTTATTAAAGGATCGGAATTCAAGGTCGACCCTGTACTGGTGGGGTTTAAAACATGTGCGTATATCGGTATTTTCCTTGAACATCCGGGACATTTCCGTGATGTCGTGAAAAAGTTGACTGATATTCCGGAAATAATTGAATGTCATTACACAACCGGAAATTATTCCCTGTTTATAAAAGTATATACAAGGGATAATGAGCATCTGAAAGATATACTCACCGAAAAGATCCAGAATATTACAGGGATAATGCGAACAGAAACCCTCATTTCACTTGAAGAATCAATAAACAGGCAGATCCCGGTGCTATCGAGGTAAGATTTGAAAGATATTTCAGATTTTATAATTGTTTTTTGGATAGGATTATTTTTTCCATCTCTTTCTTTGCCACGGTATTGATAAAATCCCTGAAAGCAGAGAACTCCTCAAGAGTAATAATCCCTTTATTTAATTCAAGAAAGCTTATATAGGTAATACGGTCACCGGAGACTTTTATATTGTACCTGAACCTGCCAAATTTGTTCCTTACTTCAGCATTTTGCGGCACAGAATTAATCTGGTAGCCGGACGGAAGATAGTATGAGACCGAATCAGCCATTATTTCTGATTCCTTAACCTGCAAAGCTGTTGGAAAATCCTGAAGAAATCCTGATTTTGCAATCGATGGAGTGAAATACATCCTTGGCCCCATTACAGTTGCAAAATCGTTTATGCTAAGTGTTGTGGTAATTAAGGCAGTGGGATTACCAGATTTATTTTCAGAGTACTTGGCAGCTGAGACATTTATACTCGAGTAATCCAGTTCCGAAACAAGGTTACGTTTCATTTCATCTTCAGACTGCAAACCGTACAATCCACTTGCGTCTCCATAATTATAACCGGTAGATTTGATGTTAAGAGTTCCGGACGAAGCTCCCAGAATATTCATATACATTGAACCGGTCCTCTCTTCAATATTATCTCCACGCTTGAAAGCTGGAGTCCTTACCATCTTCCCGCCTTCATCCGTTATTAACAGGGCATAGCGGTCTTCTGTAAAAGAGCCAAGGTAATTAAATGGAAGTGTCTGGTTCGTGCAGTCAAGCCAGATAGTGTCTTTCTGAACTGGGACACACAAGATAGCATGATTGAACTGATTATCAACGAAATCCTTGTATATCTCGCCTTCTTTTCCTGCTCTTACCAGCGTGTAATATGAAGGTATGCCAGCCGCCTTGAGCAATGCCTGAGTATAGTTTACTAGTGCTTTACAATCGCCAAAACCGTTGGATGCTACATCCTTTGCCTCTGCAGGCCGGTATCCTCCGATACCGATACTGATTAATACATAGCGGGTTTTTGACTGCATATATTCGTATATAAGCTTCACCTTTTCCCTTGTATCATTGCTTTTTGATGTTATCTCCTTTATCATGTCCAGTTCTGACTGTGGCAGAGCATCGCGGTTTCTATTAAGTTCATAACTCCACTCACCAAATGTTTTCCACGAACTCATTGATCCTTTAATGCCACCATATTCAAAATCAGTAGGAGCAGTATATAAGACCGGTGAATTATAAACCGGCTCCAAAAAGAAATTCTGTAAAGTAAGAACAGGTAAATTTTCTTCCTGCCAGGTATATGTTTTATAAGAAGATGTAATCAAGGAGTCAACGCTGGTTTTGAGATGCTTTCCAAAATATCTGAGACTCATATCTTTAGGAACAATAACCTGAATACCTGCTCTTTCAACAGATGCATCCGGATCCTCATGAAAATCTTCAGATGGATAGTTTAACAGACTCGAATACTCTTTTTCGTATTCATATTCAATAGTATACGGATATCTATATAAAGGGAAGAAAAGTATTTTTTCCCTGTCATCACTGTAGAATGATCCTCCGGAGATTGCACTCATATCGAATACATCGCTAATGCCCAGTATTTTAACTATTTTTCCATTCTGGTCATATATAGTACCCTTCATGGAACTGATTTTTGAATATTTATCATAATATACTTGAAGAAGCCTGTAACCAATTGATTTTTCGTTAAGAAGAGTAACAACCATCTTGACTTTCTCCACTGCCTGTCCTGGCTTAATTATCCTGAAAAGGCATTGTTGTGACCTTATCACTGCACTTGCCCTTTTCTTCAGATTATCAGGGATTGAATCAAAGGGATAGGTTTGGCAGTATGCCCCTGAAGCCAGAACAAAAAGATATATAAACAAATATAAACGCCTCATTTATAAGTTATTAACAATTTTACTTAAAACAATAGGTTCGGTCTGTTTTTTAAGGTATTCAGCATAGAAATTCCGAATCTCTTTGTATTCGGAGAGCTGAAATTTTGTTTTGTTAATCTCAAAAATGCTTTTTATTTCCAGCTCATCTCCCGTCACAGAGTACGTATATTCAGATTTCGCGTCATCATTTCCGATTTTATTTGAGGAATTAGACGGCATCTCAGAAATAGTATATCCTTCTGGAATTACTACATGGAGATTAAAAGTTTCATCTTTTTGGCAACCGAAGTCTATCGGATACCTTCGCTCGGATGAAAAAAATGGATTCTTTATTGGCTTAAGCACAGAAGAGGGAAAGAATACCATTTCATTACCCTGCATCTGAGCTCCGTTGCTGGTTTCAAAATTATAATTCAATATCAGGTCAGAGTAGGGGTCCTGAAGATTGTTTATCCCTAAATCGGAGATATTAAAGTCTGAATTAGCAGATTTCACAAAGTCTGTATATCCTTCTTCACTTTCAAGTTTCACAGTTCTCCTTATGTTATATGAGTTATAGCCTGAATATGTATTGTTCATGCTTCCTGCTATCTTTCCTGAAGGATCGATGCTTATTTTTATATCCCTGGTAGTACGGTATGCCTCATGGTTTTTCAGATCGACAAACCTTGAATCGTCCGGGCTAATAAGCCGGCCGGTTTCATTAAGACATTCAAATGGCAGCTCATTAAATGGCCTCAACGGATCAGTAGCATCTACCAGGTAACTTTTGCCGTCAATTGTGACTAAAGCTACCAGGTAATTAAATTGTTGAATCATTGCAGCTAATTGATTAAGGATCCCATTTGACCGCGTGACCAGGATGACTGGATCAGCTTTTATATTAAGTGCCCTTAGCATCACAATCAGGATCATGTTAATATCAGCCGAATTTCCCTTCTCTTTTTTCAGTATGGTCCTAAGCGGGTAGGAGGTTGTAAAATCCTCGACGCCATTCCATAAAATGTTGGTTGCTATATACTCATGGATCTTTTTCACTCTTGAAAGGTCATCAGTCTTATCCTTCGTAATTTTCTTGGCCAGAGACTTTAGATTTGTCCCTAATGGCTTTCCAAAATCATCTCTTTCAAGAAGCTTTTCTGTCAGTGTCTTGTAATTTGGTGTTACCTCCTTGAATGAAGAGTTTGGAAGATTAGCGCTTGCAAGCTCGAAAGTGATTCCGGTCAGATGCTCTTTGGTACTATTAATATAAGGTTCATCCCTGAATGCCGGCATATCCTGAACGTACCAGATAGTTGTTCTTACCATTGTCCATTCATCGAATAAGAACGATTCTTTAATTTTTGTATCTGATTTTACATTTATCGCGGATCCTGAGATGATGTTTTTATAAATGAAGTATTCAGGATAAGAAATTTTAAATGAACTGAATACTTCGGGTATATCGGACTGAAACTCCCATGGGACGAGGTCATAGACAGCATTATCAAGTCTTATCATATATGAATACTCAATGACTGACCCTTCGTGGACATCCGGAAAATTGAATTTTAATGTCCGGGAGAAAGTGCTGGTCTTTTCAAGAATGAAGTTCTTTTTTGGGATTATCGTTTCAGTTTTCTCACCGTTCTTCGAATTGAAGGTCGAGGCACGATAACCTTCAAGGTTATCATCTGTTGAATAAGGGATTTCAATATTAGCATAATCAAATCCATTACTGTTCACAATTCTGATGCGGACATCTCTCTCCAGCTCGACATAAAATCCAATATTGTAGTTCAGGGTGGCGGTAGCGATATCGGAAATTATTATGGCATCGGCGCCAGGATCAGGTTTGTAGGGCTTATTGGAGAGCTCCTCTGATTTAATATCGCCAAAAGGCAGATTGAATTTCTGCGAAAATGAATCCAGGGACAAGAAACCCAGCATGAAGATGCAAACAGTTATGCGATAATATTTTATCATAGTTATACTTAAAGTTTACTTTCCGGTGAAATTTGGGTCGAACTCAAGGATATCATAATATTCATTATATATTGAGCGGCCAAATCCGATGTATCCTTTAGTTCCAATTGAAAAGCCTAAAGAATAATATCTTCCACCACCTATGATAGATGGGGCTTGAGTCCATGTTTTTGTTGTTGGATCAAAAACCCAGAGATCATCAAAGGCTTGTCCCCCTGATACACCATAGCCTAATCCCACATATCCCTTATCGCTAATTACAAAGAAATTACAATAGTCTCTGTTTACATTAAACCCGGGGAAGGGTAGCAAATTTGTCCACGTATCAGAATCGGGATCATATTCCCAGAATTTATTATCATGTAAAATAACGTATCCTTTATTATTTATTGAAAAGTAGGCCTTTTGCGTCCAATCAGCATTTCCCGGGAAATCATTTAGTCTGACCCATCCACTTTCATCATACCTCCAAAATCCTTTATCAATGGGAGAATAGTCAGCCGTATTACACGTTAGTCCATAGTATATTTTGCCGTTAAGAGTAAAGGCTGCACCGTACATATAACTTATTGGGGCAGGTCCAAGATAAATCCAGTTATTTAAATCAATATCATATCGATTTATACCTATTGACCCTCCGATTATATATAAAGTGTCATTATTTACCAAGGTGGCTGCTCCATAGCATTTACTAAACCTTGGGAAAGTGCCGAGGTTGATAAATTCATTGTTTGAAGGATTAAAAGATGTCATATTCCCATCCCCGGAGCCCAGCATATATCCTAATCCTTTTGATGAAAAAGATAATCCTGGACGATACGTATCTGCACTGAACCATGCAGGTGGAATAATTCTTGTCCATTGAGCTTTTATCTCATAGGCAAGGTCTGATTTTCTGATGTATCCGCCAGTTTCAACTTCGATTCTGCTAATTCCACCTGCAATCGAGGTCGGAATTGTAGCAATTATCTCATTTTTAGAAGCACTTTTTACGTTCAATGAATAGCCATTCCATTTCACTATATCCCTGGTAGGGTCAGGATTGAAGTTGTCGCCAGTAATACTTACATCTCCTCCGAATTGAAGCTGTCCCGGGGAAATTGATTGTATCTGATGAGGAAGTAATATGAATTTATCAACATAGGTAAGTGAGGTAAATCCTGTAGTAATTATTATCGGATTTGGAATGCTGTCCAATGAAAGAGGTACTAATGCTCTGATTTCTGTTGCAGTAACGGATTCAATTGTTGCTTGATATTCACCAAATTTTACTGAGGTCCCATCAGTAGAAGGAATAAAATTATTCCCGTTTATAGTAATTTCATCGTTAAATGTGCCGCTAAGCGGATATATACTGTTAATCTTAGGAATAGTAACATCAAAGTCACCTAGTGATGTGATTGTTTCCAGTTTGGTTACACTTATTTTAATCGGTCCAAATCCTCCGGAAGGCACCTGTACTGTTATTATCGAATCGTTGTAACTTTTTACTGTGGCAGATGTCCCTCCAAACTTAACAATAGGAGAGATCCCTCCAAAGTTGTTACCTTTTATTATAACATTAGTACCAGATGGTCCGGAGACTGGTGAAAATGATTTTATTTCAGGAGGATTGAGTGTGAACTGGTCTGTTGCATTTACAGTGAATGGAGTAACTTTATAAGTAATAGTCGAATTGACAAGGTCAAGAGTATTAGGTATTTTTACTGTTATTACTCGCGCAGTTGTTGCGGTAATAGTTGCTTGTACTGTACCAAAATATACACTGTTTCTTGCAGTAAGAGTATTAAACCTGCCAGTGAGCGATATAGAATTTCCCCAGGTTCCATTTTTTGGCAATATTCCGCTGATAAATGGAGAAATCAATGTCAATGATTCCGGTGCAATCAGATTCAGATTATAAATTTTAATCTTTACTTCGTTAGTTAATGAAGTCGTCTCATAAGGTACTGTAACTCTCAGGGTATCATTTTTAGATCCGATTATCTTACTTGAAAATCCGCCTATTGTTGCCGAAATGTTGCCTATGTCAAATGTCAGGTTATCGCCAGTAATTGTTATTGTATCTCCCCATATTGCATCGACAGGATATATCTTGGAGATAGTGGGAACTATCAATGTAAACTCTTTCTTGTCATAAACTGATATATTGCCTGCAATTGTTACAGATATTTTACTTTTAATATCAGTGAGGTTTGTATTTATAATAACCAAAAGTACGGTATCTGAAGATTTAGCTGTGGTACATATAGTTGCATTCAGTCGGACTATATTCTCATCAGAGACCCAGGAGAAATTCTTTCCGTGTATAATTATAGTGTCCCCCAGTTTAGCAGATTCCGGCTCAAAGCCTGTAATCTGGGGTGCCCCGCTGCCAAGGCTGATAAATGAAAGGTTCTGACCATAAACAATATACTCATCGGTTTTTACAAAAGCCCTCACAGCATATTTTGTACCTTTAACCAGAGTCGTTAAAATCTCCGCTTTGAACTCTCCGGTTTTTTCAGTGGGTCCTAAGAGAATTTTATTATTGTAATCATATGTTGGTACTGTACTGGTGCCCCATACAAATCCATGTTCCGTAATATTTTCTGTACCCAAGGAGTAAATCTCTCCGCTAAAAGTTGCACCCTCTTTACTTATTTCATCAACGGGAAATGTATTTACTCTTGGATATATCCTGGGAACAGCCTTTTCTTTTTCACACTTGTTTAATATGAAAACAGAAAGACCTAAACAGAAGAGAACTACCAGTTCCCTGATGATTTCCTTAGTTCTGCCCACAAGAAACATGTTTGATTTCATTATTTATTCCCAGGTTGTGAATTATCAAATTTACTTATTTTAGAAACAAATTAGCAAGTCAGCTAAATACTTTTGAAATTATATATATCTTAGTCATGAACACTCTCAAGGTAATTAAATGGTAAAAAAAATACTCTCCCTTGCATTGCTGTTTATCTTACTTTCGGTAAATGGAGTTTACTGCCAGAAGATATTCCGCGATGGTTATATTATCAAAAAGAATGGGGAGACTATGAATGGTCTGATTGAGTATTCCGTAAATCAGGGGACTCCGAAAGTCTGTATTTTCAAGAGGTTTGATATTGCGATGCCTGTTGAATATGGCCCTGCAGACATTCAGGGGTTCGCTTATAGAAACGGCAATAGGTACGAATCCAGGGAATATGATTCTAAGAAATCTTTTTTTGAAGTGCTTGTCTCAGGGCAGATTGTCCTTTACGGAAAGGGATCAAAATCATATATTGATAAGGATCATTCCGGCCTGGTAGAGCTGAAAAGCGGATCAATAAAATATTCCAACAAAGGAGTGATCAGCGAATTTAAAACTCTTCCTGAATTCTTAGGGTATCTTACTGAAGGTAAAGTAGAAATCCCGGATAAAATAAATATGAGGTTTGACATAATTCCGCTTATAGCCAGTTATAACAGAAAAATAGGGGGGAGTTCTGTGGTTTATAACAGAATAATGTCTGAGAAAGCACTTTCACAGATTCAGCTCGTTTCCGGTGTTGGCAAAAACAAGTTTGGAGTTTTAGCCGGAATCAATATTTATATGCTGAACCTGAAATCTATAAAAGGTAATTATGTTCCGGGTCCTGCCACTGAGGTGAGCCCGATTACAGGCTTGTCATACGAAAGGATAATATCTGGAAAAACCGACAAATTCTCAATCAGACTTGATATTCTATATTTTAAACAGACATTCTATGCTTATAGTGAATTTACTGATTTCAGGGGACTTGTCAGAAATGATGCGTTCTATGATTTTACAGGAGTTAAAATACCTTTACTTTTTCAGTATTCGATGACAGGAATGAAATTCGTACCGTTTGTAAATGGCGGAGTGGTTTATGAGCAGTTTGTCAAGCATAATTTTCAGCATATTGCAGAAGTTGAAAACAGCCAGCACGAAGTAAGTACCTATGAGTACAACGATTTTAAGTTCAAAAAGTGGGAATCAAATTTAGTATGCGGCCTTGGAGTGAAAACAAGATTATTAAATAATATCTCAGTCAGTTTGCAGGGAAGAGTTGAATATGGCCATGGCTTATTTATCAGTTCAAGCTTAAATTTAACAGATTTCAAACAAAATTCAATTCAGACAACCTTTCTGTTGGGGGTAACATTTTAAAGAACAATCAAAATTTAAATTTATTTTCTTCTGATCAATTTTTTAGCTGTTAATAGAATTAGCCTGCTTGTCATATTGGATTGCTTCGCCATCGGAGGAAAGCCTGCGCCGCTTGGGCGGTGTCCGGGAAGAGGCAAGGATAATAAAGAAGAGGAACTAAAATAATTCCTCTTCTTTTTGTGATCTAGCTGGGGCTCGAACCCAGGACCCCATCCTTAAAAGGGATGTGCTCTACCAACTGAGCTACTAAATCATATTATCATTACAAAGAACCCAGAGCCCTTCCGCAAAGCGGAATGCTCTACCAACTGAGCTACTAAATCAATCAGTTTAAAAATGCGAGTGCAAATGTATGATAAATTTAAAATATTGCAAAGCAGGAATTCTTTTTTTAATCTTTTGTTTAATTACTGGAGTGATATAAGACCTGTTGTAATATTTTCTGGTTTTTCTGTAATGAATTGGTCATACAATCGTCTTCAATAAAAAAGCTTTAATAATTAACCAAATTAAGTCACTATGAAAAGATTGTTTTTTGCCTTGTTTTTATCAGCATCAGTCATTGCAGGATTTGGCCAGAAGTCCGTCGACAGGCTTTTTGATATGTATTCCGATAAGGATAACTTATTTACCATGCACTTAAGTGGTAACCTGCTGAGATTTGTGGTGAACAGCGATAATGATGATGAGGAAAGCCTGCCTCAGGAGGTTACCGAGATCAGGCTGATTGCTCAGAAAGATGACCAGGTAAAGATCCCGGATTTTTATAAAATGGTAATGAAGAACCTTGATACGGAAGGGTATGAGGAGTTCATGCGGATCAAGAGTGTTGACCAGAACACGATTCTGCTCGTTAAGTCTCATGGCAGGGAATTCAGTGAGTTCCTGATGGTTGCCGGAGGTGAACACAATGTTGTGATTCAGGTCAAAGGCTCATTTTCATTCAAGGATGCAAAAAAGTTTTCAGAGAATATAAAGAAGGATCATTGTAAGAACCTTGTTTGCACTGTTGACTGAACAATGATGTTAGTATCTTTGAGCTGAAAAGGCAATAAGCTGCCATGACCAATGACCCGGAAAAGATTTGATGAAATAATTCATTCGCAATATAGGAAACTGTTCATGATAGCTTACAGGATTGTGAAGAACAAACCCGAAGCTGAGGATGCGGTTCAGGAGGTTTACCTGAAACTGTGGACGATGGGAGAAAAACTTGATGAATATAATGATATTGAGGCAATTGCCGTTACAATTATAAAGAACAAATGCATCGATGTGGTAAGAAGAAGAAAGTTTAATGGACTGGCTGAAGAGGGACCTTCAGTGTTGAGTTTTGAGAACCCGGTTTCGCCCTATGATCAGATGGTAATAAAAGAAACAAAGGAGATTGTCCGGAAAATTATCTCAGCTCTCTCTCCAAACTTCAGGGAACTGGTGCAGTTAAGGGAGATCGACGGGTTATCATACGAGGAGATCGCCTCAATAACCGGGGCAAATATAAACAGCATCAGGGTATCAGTATCCAGGGCAAGGCAAATTATAAAAGAGGAATATTTAAAACATTCATATGAAAGAGGAACTTCTGAAAAAACTGCTGGAGAAGTATTATAACGGAAATACTTCATTAGAAGAGGAATTGAGCCTGAAGGAATATTTCTCAGGCGAAGAAGTCCAGACTGGCTATGAAGCCGAAAAGGAGATTTTCCGGCTATATTCAGCGTTAGAAGAAATTACAGCTCCGGATGATGGACTCGAATCCAGGATTAAGATTGCCATCGATAATCTTGAAGAACAACAGTCGAAACGGACGCCTGTAATCCGCAGATATACAGTAATGAGCATTGCAGCTGCATTATTGATACTTGTAGCTTCATATTTCATGCTGAAGCATCATGCTGAACCTGAAGATACCTATTCTGATCCGCGGCTTGCATATGCCGAGACAATAAAGGTTCTGAACGAAGTTTCGGTTAAGCTGAACAGAGGGACGGCAGCACTTAAACCCGTAACTAAAATAAAAAGAGCCGCAGACTCAGGTATGAGGACTGTCAGCAAATCAGCTGCGCTTTTCACCGAGAGCCTTAAGCCTATAGGCCGGATTAAAAGGATTTCATATGTATATCAGAAGAATGCAAATAATTAATTACATAAAATACCAGGAGAAATGAAAAGATCATTTTTAATATTCACAGCGCTTTTATTCTGCATGTCGGTCAGAGCCCAGAATAATCCTATCGATGAACTGTTTGATAAGTATTCAGATAAGGAAGGGTTTACGTCTGTATTTATCTCAGGCAGGATGCTAGGCATGTTTGCCCAGATGAGCGGAGATGAAAACAGTAAGGATAATCCGGTACCAAAGATTACGTCCATAAGGATACTGACGGAAGATTCATTGAATCTTACCAAGGTAAATTTCTATAGCGAGCTTTCAAAAAAGATTGATTTCTCGGCTTACGAAGAGCTTATGGTTGTGAAGGAACAAAAGGAGGTAACCAAATTCCTTGTCCGTCAGAAGGGTAACATAATATCAGAGCTTCTTTTAATTACCGGAGGTGAACATTCTAATTCTCTTATCTCAATAAGAGGCGATATTGACCTCAGACAATTGTCACAATTATCGAAAACGACTGGAATTGAGGAGCTTGAACAACTCGATAAGGCTGAAAAAAAGAAATCTGAAAAATAGTCAGATTTCTTTTTAATAAATGCAACCATTCAGCTTCAAATCTTGTTATTGTAAGAGAATTATCCTGGTAAATATTATATCAGGATTTTTCTATATTTGTTNNATTGTAACGTCCTTCCTTTTTTCATCAGTTGCTTTTTCTCAATTCAGCAACGTCGACTTTCTGCGCAGCGCCCCAGCTGATGCAGTAAAATTTGTACAAGCCTATGTTTCACCCTGGGCAAATGCTTTCGGGGCCGGACTGAACGGAAGCTGGTATAATACGGCAAAGCCTCATAAATTGGGAGGATTTGATGTTACAACCTCATTTAACGTCGGAATAGTACCAGGCTCTGCAGGGACATTCGATATATCTTCAATCGGACTCTCTACGACTCTATCGGGATCAGGAACAGCATCAACAGTTTCAGGTCCGAATACCGATGGTCCTCAAATGACCTATAATTCTGGTGGATATACGCTTGCTTCTTTCAAAACACCTCCCGGAACGGGATGGAAATATATACCAGTTCCAATGTTACAGGTTGGTATCGGACTTCCTTTAGGAACTGAATTAAAAGCACGATTCATCCCTAAAATCCCAATTAAGGAGGGCGACATCTCCTTATGGGGAGTCGGATTGATGCACAGTATTATGCAATACATACCTGGTCATGAGCTTATTCCGGTAGAAGCTTCCATCTTTGCAGGCTATACAAGGCTGACAGGAAATGTACCATTGAGTCTCCAGCCTGATGCATCCGTTGCCTGGAATTATTCCACAATCGATCCATTGACTTATTTCAGCGACCAGAACATGAAAGCTATGGTTGAAGCACTTAACATTAGCGTAATTGGTTCAGTCAACCTGAAGATTATTACATTTTATGCAGGACTGGGATACAGCAAAACGAAGACTACTGTTAAACTGGAAGGTTATTATCCCGCACCGGTTCTTGTTACAAGTGGTACTCCACATGCCGAATATAATGACCTTACCGGAAGCGGAAGTATCAAGGCCGGCAATGAATTTCCAAAAATGAACATTGAGAATTTCTCGGGTCTAAGGGCTAATGCAGGGTTCAGGTTCAAACTAGCTGTAATAACTTTTCATGTTGATTACACCAGGTCACAGTATAACGTTGTTTCAGCAGGACTGGGAGTCTCCTTCAGATAATATTTTAATATGAAATATTAAGATCCCCGGGCTGATGGAAGTTACGGGGATTTTTTT
>PMBC01000096.1:27007-28917 GCA_003152835.1 Bacteroidales bacterium
AAGCATGCGGCGATAATGTAATCATAACAGGCGAACCTCAGATTCTGCACGCTCTTTCGGTTGCCAGAATTATTGCAGGAGAGATGGGATTGGGTCTTACTTCCATAATTACTGCGCTTCTTCATGATTCCTATAATAGTCTTGATATCAGCCAGAAGGAACTTGAAAAAGAGTTCGGTAAAAAGGTTGTCGAGATACTTAATGGCTTTTCAAGAGTCACGGGAATTGACTCGATGCAGTCGTCATACCAGGCCGAGAACTTCCGGAAACTATTGCTTAGTCTTGCCGATGATATCCGCGTTATCCTCATAAAACTTGTTGAAAGGCTTGAATATATGCGCAACCTCGACAATGCGCCTGAAAAAGAGAGGCAGCCGCTTGCGTCTGAAACATATTTTCTTTATGCACCCCTGGCTCACCGTCTAGGCTTTTATAACATAAAATCGGAACTTGAGGATCTGGCAGTAAGGTACCTTGAACCGGAACAATATCAATATGTCGAGAACCGCCTGAAGCAAACAACTGCTTCAAGGAACAGGTTTATCCGGGAATTTTCAGTTCCGCTTCAAGAAAAACTTGAAAGGCATAACTTTAGATTCACGATTAAAAGTCGCACGAAATCAATTCATTCCATAATGCTTAAAATGAAGAAGCAGGGTGTTGATTTTGATGAAGTGTATGATCTTTTTGCTGTCAGGATAATTATTGAAAGCGATGAGAAAGGTGAAAAGTCAGAATGCTGGAGAGCATATTCTGTTGTAACCGATCTGTACCAGCCAAATCCAAGCAGGCTTCGGGATTGGATTTCTGTGCCGAAATCAAACGGGTATGAATCGCTCCACACTACTGTCATCGGTCCCAGGGGCAAATGGGTTGAAGTGCAGATACGGTCGGAGAGAATGGACGAGATAGCCGAAAAAGGACTGGCCGCTCATTTTCGCTACAAAGGTCTGAAAGGAGAAGGGGGGCTCGATACTTGGCTGACTAAAATGAGGGAAATCCTCGAGTCTCCGGAAAAAGAGGATGCTGCATTTCTTGACCAGGTAAGGTCAGGTCTATATACCGATGAGGTATTTGTCTTCACACCCAAAGGCGACCTCAGGCAGCTTCCTGCAGGGGCCACTGTTCTTGATTTTGCATTCGATATTCATACTGCCGTAGGCGCTTCCTGTGTTGGCGGGAAAGTGAATGGAAAGAATGTCACAATAAGATATGTTCTTCAGAATGGCGATCATGTCGACATAATCAGGTCAAAAAACCAGAAGCCCAAACAGGACTGGCTTTCGTTCGTTGTTACAAACAAAGCCAGAACAAAGATAAAACAGGTTCTGAATGAGGATAAGGTAAGGGCTGCTACCGAAGGAAAGGAGATATTGCTCCGCCGGCTTAAGAATTGGAAGATTCCATATGGTGATACTTTGATACAGAAGCTGATTAACCATTACAACCTAAAGACGGCACAGGATATGTATTTCCTGATAGAATCGGGTAAAATTGANNTAAAAGAGATCCCGGAATCTCAATATTCTGATTTTCTTGTAATTGAAGACAGGGTTGAGGGCCTTGATTACCACCTTGCAAAATGCTGTAATCCTGTTTTCGGGGATTCAATCTTTGGATTTGTGACCATCTCCGAAGGGATCAAGATCCACAGGAGAGGATGTCCTAATGCCCATAATATGATGTCGAGATATCCTTACAGAGTGGTTTCAGCAAAGTGGACAAAATCAAAAGCTGCTCCCTCTTTTGTTGCATCCGTGAAAATTACCGGAATTGAAGATATGGGAATGGTCAACCGGATAGCCGATATCCTTGCAGTTAACAATGTTACTATACGAAGCTTTAACTATAAAATGGACGATGGTTTGTTCGAAGGAATGCTTCATATAATGGTACCTAATAATGATATA
>PMBC01000010.1 GCA_003152835.1 Bacteroidales bacterium
ATAAATCATTTTACCCGATTTTATTTCCCCGAAAAATGGAATATGCCTGCATGTGCAGATCGTTACATAATATAATCCGTTGCCAGAATAATCATGGCCTTTCAGACGAGTTGAACCAACCCTGTATTTATTTCTGAACAGAGCACACATAAAAAATCAATGCAGCGATGATGCAAGATAGAAAAAAACAATATTATTTCAGATCATCCTGCCCGTAAAGCAGATGTGAAAATGAGGGAACAGGGATATAAGATTATTTCCCGATCAAAGCCATAATATTTTCTTTCCTTAATCTTCTTTCAATCACTTCGGCAGAGACATCAAATTTTGGAGATATCTTAGCTGAGATTTGTGACAGCATTTCATCGTCATCAATTTTAGGTGCATCCCAGGAAGTATTTTTCTTTATTTTTTCATAACGGGCTTCCTTAAATGCATTGACAAGCTGATCGATTGGTACCAGGAGTCGTCCAGCGAACTCAGATGCCTGTGTTTCAAACCACCTTAAAGGTTCATCCTGCAAATTAATCCTGAAAGTCTTCCATTCATCATCTGATAAAAATCTGACCATATCAATATTGCTCCTGTGAAGTACAAGATGTCCAATCTCATGTGCTATTGTAAATCTTACTCTTTTGTAATATCTGTCATCAGTGTAAAGAGCTTCATCAACGTATATTGATATAAAATCTCTCGAAATAAAACCCTCCATATCACAGTCATGCTGAAGGTTCTTAACAGGGATTATGTATATACCCATGGTTAATTCAATTATTCGCTCTATATCTACTGGGATTGAATAATTAAAAATATAATCTTTTCTGAACTTTTCAGCAATCTCCCGTATTTGGGCCATTGAAAGTTTTTCAGGGACTATTTCTCTGGGGTCCATGATGACCTGATTTTCTTTAGTAGTTCACCGAGTTCTTTTTCAGAAGGATTTTCTCCCCTCACTGTTCTGAAAAAAACCGGTAGTTGTGCAAGTAGCTCTTCTTCTATCAACCCATCAGGGATGGAAGAAAGCGCAGCCAGATCGAACATTTCTTTATAATCCTGGCTTCCTTCCTCTATTTTGAGAACAGAAGCAATTCCTTCAAGTACATTTTTACTTTGAGGAGGAGTCAATAATCCTCTTTCAATCTTGCTCCAGTTGCTGGCATCAAATCCTGTAAGTCTGCAGAATTCCCTTAAAGTCAGCCCGGCGGCAATACGCTTTTTGCGAATAAAGTTTGCAAATGATGGGTTCATGACGTTGGCGATTGGTGTGGTACAAAATTACCACATATATTTTAAAATGCAATTTTTGAGGGACTAAATTTTATATATTTTCTGAATTGCAATAAGGTTATATTCTATTAGCTCCCAAAGGAGTGTTTCTTTTATTACATCCTCTCTCTGAATTCCATTGCTTTGTCAACGATAGTAAAAAGGAATGTTAGCGTTTAATGTCAAATATTCCAGGATTATTTGACATTAACAAATTCTAATGTCGAATAGGGAAAGAGATAAACATGTAAATATAATTTATAGACAACTTTTACCATAAAAAAAACTAATACCAACTAATTCAATAATTAAAACGCCCCGGGAGGGGCGTTTTTGTTTTATAGTTCATCAAAACCGGGCCTTACAAATTTTCTGGCCAGGGGGAAGGTGATTTCAGTCTGCTTCCTGATCTCAGCCAGGGTTAGCAGGAATTTCAATATTTCGTCCTCATGTTCCATTAGATTTTCCATCACTACTGACCAGGCAGCAATGAGCCTATCGAGGGCTATCAGGGCTATTTTTGAAGAACCATTTGAATCAGTCTGTACTTCTTCCGGTTCAAAATCTCCAGATCCTGAAAGAGCCCTGAAAATCTTGGCCGATATAAAAAAGTTGTAAAAGTAAACAACCTCCAGGGCTTCATGGAACCTGTGAGTTTTTTCATCTTCAGGCGGTATGAGATCAATCACTTCAGGAGAGGGTGCCCCGGGTTTATTCTGTTCCAGCCATTTATGCACAGTGAAGGATAATTCGTAAACCTTTTTATATAATCGGTGATCCTTAGGATCAGGTTCTTCCGGCGGCTCCATTTTATTTATCTCTTCAGGATCGATCCCCATATTTTCCATCATTTCATCAAGCATGAGCATTGTTGCTTCAAAGACATTATGGAGATAATCCCATAGCTCGGGCCCATCAGAGGAAGGAGCATCTTTCGAGGATGCATAATTCAGACATTTTGATGTAAAAGCACACCGTTCACACCACCGGTCGCAATAGTTGTAGATGCCTTCAATAAGCCCATCTGTGCGGGCTAGTTCGTGCATCCTGTCTTTCATTTCGGAAGGGGTTAGCATAATAATAGGTTTTAATGTTACACTAATTTGGTTTTTTTATCAAGTTTTAATGGACCTGAATTTCTGACATTATATGAATTATCAATCCATTTTTCAGGATTTTCACGAATATATTTCCTGATCCGGTTCAGTTCGGTATTGGTGCGGATGATATGATCATGATATGATTTTTGCCATTTAAAAGCCGGATCAATAACATGTGCATATTTAGAAACCGCCGATTTGTACGACCGAATAATTGAACCCAATGAACCGATTTTTGGGGAAATTATTGAAAAATGGTCATTTGGGGGACATGATTGAATCATTGCGTTTTGTTGTGGAACCGTTGCATTTTGTGGAACCGTTGCATTTTGTAGNNTATTGTTAATAAAAATTATCCCATGCATATGGTCAGGCATTATTATGAATTCATCCAATTCCACGAACGAAAAATGTTCCGGTATTTCCATCCAGAATTTCCAGGAAATTTCGCCAGGTTCGGAATAAATCATTTTACCCGATTTTATTT
>PMBC01000144.1:0-11026 GCA_003152835.1 Bacteroidales bacterium
CCGGCCATTTTTGAATTTGCATTCAGGGAAATCGTTAAGGAAAGTGTTGCACAGGATGCAGAATTGTCTTTGGAGATAGTACCGGTTAAAATGAAATGCACAGTTTGCGGGACAGACTTTCATGTGAAGGAAAACCTTTTTGCCTGCGCAAATTGCGGATCGACAGATCTCGAGATCATTCACGGGAAAGAATTATTTATAAAAAGCATAGAAGGAGAATAATTATGGAAATAAAGATCATGAAGAATATCCTTGACAGGAACCAGAACAAGGCTGACGAGGTAAGAAGAATACTCTCATCCCAAAAAGTCGTTATGGTGAATATAATAAGTTCACCCGGCGCGGGTAAAACCACACTCCTCGAACGAACCTGCGAAAAGCTGGCATCCCGGTTCAGGATCGGAGTCATTGAAGGTGATATCACAACGGACCGTGATGCTCAGCGGCTTAAGAAATTCAATATACCTATTGTTGTAATCAATACTGAAGGCGGCTGTCATCTTGATTCTCACAGTATCTCGAAAGTCCTTGACTCGTTCGACCTGGCCAGCCTTGATATATTATTCGTCGAGAATGTAGGCAACCTTATCTGTCCGTCACAATTTGATCTTGGCGAAACTTTTAAGCTGGCGGTTGTAAGCACAGCCGAGGGCGATGATAAGCCTGCCAAGTACCCGATGCTGTTCAGGGAAGCCAAGGCAATTATTCTGAATAAAACAGATCTTATCCCTTATACAAATTTTAATCTGCAGAATTTTATTAAGGATCTTAAGAATATAAATGGCAGCGTACCGCTATTGGAAGTATCTTGCACTAAAGGAGACGGACTGGACGACTGGTATAAATGGATTGAAGGTCAGATAGACCCTTCTGCCACTAGCGTGGCGTCCCCCCTGAAGGGGGGCTAATTCTTTGCTTTAAAATAACAGGCAAATATAAATTATTTCAGAATCTGAAGCCGAATTTCACTTCGAGCCTGTTGTAATTATTTTCGTATTTAAAGTCGTAATCATAACTTCCGTTATTATACGTATTCTGTTTATTACTTGTCCTGCAATATCTGTAAGCAAAGCTCAGATATGGTTCAACATCCTCTTTGGCCCAGGAGATACCTGTTCCCAGTGTCGCAGAAAAACCACCCCTGTAATCATGTTTTTCATACGCATATGGGTCGTAATCGCTATTATTGTCAGCAAGGTGAATGAGTCTGCCCGCACGCGCAAAGAAAAATGGTGAAGCCTTGCTGTCTTTTACAATATATTTATACTCCATGAACAGTGGTACGAAGGGTACCCCCAGGAATTCCACACCAGATCCGATCCCTAATATATTCTTTGTCTTGATTGTATACGTGCCAAGAAAACTAAAGCTGAAAGGGGCATCATAATCCGAATTCTGTGCTCCTAATAACAAACCTGCTTCAAGGGACATACCCAATCCATCTGTTCTTCTTCCCTGGAAGGAGGGTACTTCTTTTACCATTTTATCAATATCTGATTCAGGATAGATAATCAGACTGCCATCGGAAAGCTGGAACTTGTACTTACTATCAGCTATTTCGAGCAGCTTGCCATAGATAATGCTTCCGTTCTTCATGTATAAGGCATCTTTATGTCTCTGTGCTGAGAGTTGTAAGGATAACATAATCAATAAAATGGCAACAAGGGTTTCTTTTTTCATGGTAAGTTCTTTTAAAGGTTAAGTAGTTTAGCATGATTTTTGAACAAGATAGATTATACTAAACCTAATCCTTATGAAAGCAAAAATCATTCCAATTCTCACTATTATTTCATTTTATATGTTCTTATTCACGTCATGTGAAGACTCTACATATAAGGAATACATGGGGAATGCACCGGTTTATATGACGTATGATGATTTAAGGAAATCTGTTGCAGCTGAGCAAAATGTGAGCCTTATGAATCCGGGGAAAATATATTTCAAGGACAATTATATTTTCATTGTCGAGGAACTCAGGGGTATACATGTTTTTGATAACAGCAACCCGGCATCACCGGTTAAAAAGACTTTTATAAAACTTCCGGGTGTGATGGATATTTCAATATCCGGATCTACAATGTACGCCGACAGTTTCGTAGACCTGGTTGTGCTGGATGTTCAGAATATTGACAATATTCATGAAGTTGCCAGGGTGAAGGATATCCTGCCATATACCGTTCCTCCTGTTGAAAATGATTATCCAATGGCTACCATTGACCAGGAAAAGGGAGTCGTAACCGGATGGAATGTGAAAAAGATACGAGAAAAAGTATACACGCCAAACACATATCCAATATACTTGAGCAAAGGCGTCTTTTATGAAACGATGAACGCTTCAGGTGCATCGTCAGGTGTCAGCGGAAGCGGAGTGGGAGTAGGAGGTTCCATGGCCAGGTTCGGCATCAGGGGAAACGTTCTTTATGTTGTTGATAAGAATACTCTTAAAGTATTTGATATTTCTGTCAAGACAGATCCTGTACAGGCAAATGATGTTTATCCGGGGTGGAATGTGGAAACAATGTTCCTCACTGGAAATACAATGTTCCTCGGTACCACTACAGGAATGTCCGTTCTTGACATTTCTGTACCGCTTTCTCCACTGTACAAAACATTTTTCACCCATGCCCGGAGCTGTGATCCGGTAATCGTAGATGATACTCTGGCATATATTACCCTGAGGTCAGGAACAACCTGCGGAGGTACGCTCAATACACTTAGCGTGGTCAATGTTAAGAATATCATTTCACCTTCTCTTGTGGCAACATACTCAATGAAAGATCCACATGGCCTGGGCAAGAACGGGGATCTGCTTTTTATCTGTGATGGTGATGCAGGTCTTAAGGTCTACGATGCATCCGATCCGAATACGATAGGCACGCATCTCCTTTATACTTACCCAAATATAAATGCGTTCGATGTAATCCCTGTCGGAAACGTGCTTGTCATGATCGGCAAGGATGGACTTTACCAATACGATTATTCAAATATTCAGGACATACATCTGCTAAGTTCCATCCTGGTTGTGCATTTAGATTAGCATCATATAATTATGCGTTTAACTTCCTTATTGTTTTTTTTATTTCTGTTTCTCTCTTGCAGTTTGTACGGTCAGACGGAAATAACAGGAAATGTGACTGATTCATTGAATAATCCGATACCTTTTGCTTCTGTTTATCTCTCCAGAACTACTATTGGAACCCTTTCATCCAGCAATGGATCCTATGCGTTAAAAGTTCCTCAAAACGGAGCTTATGAATTGATTATATCGGCTGTAGGCTTTAAATCTTATTCTCAAAAGGTTTATACTGAAGGCAGGAAGATTTCAATTAATGCAAAGCTCTCAGTACAATCTGTAATTTTAAAAGAGGTAACTATTAGTTCCAGGGATAAAAACCGGCTGGAAAATTATACCCGTTTCAAAAGAATGTTCCTGGGGGAAACCATTAACTCCCAGAGCTGCAGGATTGAGAATCCTGAGGATCTTAAGCTCAATTTTGATTTCGATAAAGGGATATTGAAAGGCTATTCCCTGAAACCGCTACGGGTGGTAAATAAAGCATTGGGATATACTGTGATTTATGATCTCATGGATTTCAGCTTTGATAATAATTCCGGAGTCTTAAGATTTTCCGGAAACCATTATTTTCAACCTCTTGCTGGAACCAAATCAAGCAATAAGAGATGGACACGAAACCGGTTAAGTGCATATTATGGTTCAAGGATGCATTTTCTGAGAACACTGTTTACTGATTCTATGTTGAATCAGGGTTATAAAATCTTTGAAGCATCTGAGATTGATACATTAAAAAATAAGCTGACACTGATTACTCCGCTTCCGGCGAGCGAGATCATTTTTTCCGAAAACAGAGACAGCATAAGCCTCTTTCATGATAAACCATTATCGATTTATTACCGGGACGAACATTCCGACCTTTCTCAAAGTCTCACGGGTTTTCAACCCCGCGAATTTGTCAGTAAGATAATGTTTACAGATACCGTGACAATTTTTTCAAATGGCTATTATGGCGATTCGTATTCAATTACATGGGAGGGAAAGATGGCTGATGAGAGAATAGCTGATATGCTTCCATTTGATTTCCAGCCATATAAAACCGAAACTAAAAAAACAGGTTCTGATCCAAACATTTCTCCTATTGATGAATACCTTCTTTCAATGCAGGATTCTATAGGTGATGACCAGGTCTTTGTCCAGCTTGACAGGAACATGTACAAGCCAGGAGATACCATATTCTTCCAGGCTTTTATAAGAGACAAGTCTACCGGTGAATTTAAAACAAACAGCGTCTCATTATACGCTCTTCTTTTCAATGAAAAGCATGGGATAGCAGATAGTGCCAGGTATAAAATTGAAAACGCAATGGCGCCGGGATGGATGATCGTTCCGCATGATGCAGAGCCAGGCAAATATCATTTTACAGCTTTCACAGGGTTAATGCAGAATTACAATCCTTCCGATGCATTCCAGCTCGATCTGAGAGTGAAACAGGTTAAAAGAGAAACCGGGAAAACCGTAAAAGAACCAGCAAAAGAAACTGCCAATACAACTGATACAATACCCGGTGATCAATTATTTGATGTAAAGTTTCTTCCAGAGGGCGGCCATCTTGTTAAAGGACTGGAGCAGCGTGTTGGCTTCAGCGCTGTGAATATCTCTGGTAATCCTGTTTATATAGAAGGGCTGTTAAAGGACTCTTCCGGCATAACTCTGGATACAATCCGGTCAGGATCGTATGGTCCGGGATTGTTTACTTGCAAATCACAGCCAGGAATGTATGTAGAACTGAACGCAGGAGCGGTAAAAGAAAAAATCTGGAGTTTGCCGGAACCTGATCTGGAAGGGATATGTTTAAGCGTGAAGAAGGCAGGCGACAGGAAATTTGCTGTTGAAGTTCAGTCTTCAGATTATAATGGAGAACATGTCATTCTATCAGGGGTAATGAATGTAACCCAGGTTTTCTCGCAGGAGCTTACACTTGATAAGAAGCAGCGGATCATGGTAAATACTGATCAACTCTCTTCCGGCGTTGTGCAGTTGACTCTTTTCGCAAAAAATTTGCAACCAATTGCAGAACGATTGTTTTATGTAAACCCGGATAAGCAACTTAAATTTAAGATATCTGCTGGTTCTTCTTTTTACAGACCAGGGGAGGAAGCTGATCTTACTCTATCCTTAACCGACGGACAGGGTAAGCCACAGGAGGGGGTATTTTCTATATCAGTTTCTGATTCGTTGTCGGGGCGTGATACACGGATATATGTCCCCGGGATTGGGTATACATTTAACTTCAATCCATACTTTCCGGCAAACCTGCCTTCAAAAGTAATGACCCTGGGACTCGAAAACATTCCTGATGAGGATCGTGATCTTCTCCTGATGGTTTATGGATGGTGCAGGTTTAACTGGGATTTTAATAAGGCAAAATCCGTATCTGGCGATTTTACCAATTACGAATTACTGAAGATGAAGATCCTGTATTCCAGGAAGAATGACAGAACCGACAGGCGGCTCGACCTGGTCTCGCTTGAAGGTCCCTCAATAAAGCATCTTCTGACAGACACACACGGGGAAATCTTTCTTCCACTGGATTCACTGCCTGATATTACAAGATCAGTCACCCTGATGCCCGATCCAGGGAATAAGAAGAGAGTAAGGGGAGCAATGTTAAGTGTCCCTTATAATCAGAGGTTTTTCAAAAGTCGCGGGCTTTATATTTCACTGCCTGAAATTACTGGCTATGATTATAGCATTCCTGTTGATAATAAAAAATACACACTTGGTGAAGATATGATTGAAATTCCCGAAGTAGTAATTAAGGGGCATTTAGGAAGCCAAAAGATCTATCACGATAAATATGAGGAGGCATACCAGTATGCTGAAGTTAAAAGTCTGGATTATAAGCTTTTGTGGTCGTCTTTTTCAATGGAGGATGCGATACGCAGACTGATCAGTCCTTTCATGATGACAGACAATTATATTGTGTTAAGACCCCCCAGGTCAATTTTAGGTGGTCCTGCTACGGCACTGATCGTACTTGATGGAATGCCCATATATTCGGAAGGATGGCCATCAATAAAGTCGATTTCACCGAGTGAATGTACATCGCTGACAATCCTTCCCGGGGGGCAAGGTTTTTACCAGTATGGGGAGGCTGCCGGCGGCGGAATTATCTTCGTTAATACGAGGAGCAGTGATCCTTCATTTCAGAGAATTCATACAGAGTGGAAATTACAGAATTCAAATGATAAAATGCTTTTACCTATAAGCATTTACCGTTCGGGGGTTGAGTTTTATTCTCCTTCCAAAGCGAATATTGTATCTGATCCGATGCTCGGAAGCCGCTCAACGATATTCTGGGATCCCCAGGTTTATTTCAACGGGAAAGATCCGGTGCATATTAAATTTACTAACCTGAAACGACAGGGACCGGTGATAATTACCGTTAATGGTGTTTCATTTAATAATTTATTCGGCACAGGCAAATCAAGCTACCAGGTTTCTGAACCCGGAGGGCATTAGTTTTACCTGACCCTTTTCCTCATAATAATTTTAGCCACTGCACCATTTTACCATTGTGCCGTTGTACCGTTGTACCCTTTGGCCGCCAAAGCCTCGGCGAAGGCGGCGTTGTACCTTTTTAATTTATTTTCATTCTAAATTATCAACTATGACATTTGTAAGCTTTTTTTAAAAAGTATTGTTATTAATTTCACACTCGAAAAAATAGGCTCTATTAAACCAGAATAATAATTAATTAATTACCTAAAAACCAAATTAAAATGTATCAGGTAGGAAATCTAGTAAAGGAATTATCCGAAAAGCATGGTCGTACACGAGAGAGTCTTATGCCTATACTCCAGGGTATAGTTGAAAAGCATAATTATCTCACCGATGAAGCTATGGTTGAAGTTGCCAGGGAGCTTGACATCTCTGCTGCAGATGTTTATGGGACAGCTTCATTTTATACTTTTCTCGATACATCAGTAAGAGGAAAGTATGTCATCAGGATTTGCAAGACAATAACATGCTCAATGAAAGGTAAGGCTGAGATTATTCAGACTCTTGAAGATATGCTTAAGATCAAAATCGGGGAGACAACAAGCGACAGGCAGTTCAGCCTTATCGAGACCAACTGTATTGGCTGGTGCCATAAAGCTCCGGCAATACTTATTAATGAAATACCTTATACCGAGCTTACTCCGGAGAAGGTGGTTGAGATTATAAAAGGTTATATGCAAAAAAAATAATAACAGGGATTTATGGAAAATAAAGGGCTAAGTAAAGTCGATCTTATATTCGAAAAAGTCGATCCAAAGGAGGTTTTGATAAAAGCCTTCAAAATGACAAGTGATGAAATTATTAAGCAGATGCTTGATTCAGGTTTGAAAGGGCGTGGCGGCGCAGGATTCCCTACGGGGCTGAAATGGAAATATACCGCAGCTGAGAAGGAGCCGGTAAAGTATATAGTATGCAATGCCGACGAAGGAGAGCCGGGAACATTTAAAGACCGTGAGATCCTCGACAAAGTATCATACAAAGTATATGGAGGAATGGCGATTGCGGGCAAAGCTATCGGAGCCCGTAATGGAATCGTTTATCTCAGGGGAGAATACAGGTTTCTTCTTCCCCAGCTTATGAAAGAGCTTGAGTCATTTCACAAGATGATATCTGAAATAGGATATGATTTCAAAATAAACTATTGTCTTGGCAGCGGAGCTTATATCTGCGGTGAAGAAAGTGCACTCTTTGAATCAGTGGAGGGTGGCCGCGGAGAACCGAGAAACAAACCTCCCTACCCGACAACATCCGGAGTATTTGGAAAACCCACATCAATCAACAACGTTGAGACTCTTGTGACAACGATGATGATCATCAAACATGGTGCTGCAAAATTTACCGAACTCGGAACAAAAGATTCACGCGGCTCTAAAGTATTTTCAGTTTCCGGCGATACGCCTACACCAGGGATCTTTGAGCTTGAGCTGGGTATGACCGTTCAGCAGTTTGTAAATGAATTTGGTGACGGCGATACAAAGGCAGTTCAGGTTGGAGGCGCTTCCGGTTTCTGTGTTCCCAGGAAAAAATTCCAGAATACAATTATCGGCTTTGAAGGTGTGCCTACAGGCGGTTCAATGAAACTGTTCAACAGCTCACGGTCAATGTACAATGTTCTGCATAATTATCTTGATTTCTTTGCAGAAGAGTCTTGCGGACAATGCACACCTTGCAGGGTTGGCTGCCAGCAATTGCTCAAGGGTGTTGAGAAAGTCAAAAAGGGAGAAGCAAAATCGACGTATCTTAATGAGCTTATCAAACTGGCCGATACAATGAAAATAGCTTCAAAATGCGGACTCGGACAGTCGGTCGGCAATGCTTTCAGAACTATTGTCGAGAACTTCAGGGAAGAAATCATTTACTAACTAATAATATTCCGAAATAATGATAAATCTGAATATAAATAACCAGAGAGTTTCCGTACAGCAGGGTACAACCGTTCTTGAAGCTGCCAGGAAACTGAATATCAAGATACCTACATTATGTAACCACTCTGATCTTTGCGTGGCGGGAAATTGCAGGGTCTGTGTTGTAGAGCAGACCGGGGCAAGAACACTTATTGCAGCATGCGCGATGCCGGTATCTGAAGGTATGGATATCCATACGAACACCCTTAAAGTGAGAAATGCCAGGAAGCATATTGTAGAGCTGTTGCTTTCCGAGCACAGATCAGACTGTACCAAATGTTACAAAAACCAGAAATGCGAACTGCAGGCCCTTGCCAATGAGTTTGCATTCGGAGATACAATCTTCCTTGATCTGGTTGAAGATCATCAGTATACAATTGACCGTTCATCGCCGTCATTTATTAAAGATGACAGCAAATGCATCCACTGCCAGCGCTGTGTGAGAACATGCACCCAATTACAGCAAATATCGGCAATAGCAGTTGCAAATAAAGGTGCTCATCAGAAGATATCTTCATTCCACGACAGGCCGATGAGCCATGTGGTTTGCACCAACTGCGGACAGTGCGTTAACCGCTGCCCCACCGGAGCGCTTGTTGAGAAAACATATATCGACCAGGTTTGGGATGCTATCTATGACCCTGAAAAGCATGTAGTTGTCCAGACTGCTCCAGCTGTAAGGGTTGCTCTTGGCGAAGACCTTGGATATGATCCTGGCGAGAGAGTGACAGGTAAAATGGTTACTGCGCTCAGACAGCTTGGCTTTGATTCAGTTCTTGATACTGACTTTACAGCCGACCTTACAATTATGGAAGAAGGAACAGAGCTTCTTACAAGACTGAAGAAAATTCTTGTTGACGGGAATAAGGAACTTTCACTTCCGATGTTCACATCATGCTCTCCCGGATGGATAAAGTTTATTGAACATAAGTACCCTGAATTTCTTTCGAATCTCTCGACCTGCAAATCACCGCAGCAGATGTTCGGTGCGCTCGCTAAAACATATTATGCACAGAAGCGAAAAATAGATCCGGCAAAAATAGTCTCGGTTTCAGTTATGCCATGCACAGCCAAAAAATATGAAGCCGACAGACCTGAAATGAGAGCAAGCGGATATAAGGATATTGATTTTGTACTTACTACGCGCGAACTTGCTGTTATGATCAAGCAGGCTGGCCTTGACTTCAAGAACCTGGAATCATCAAATTATGATTCTATTATGGGTGATTCTACCGGAGCAGCGGTTATTTTCGGTGCGACGGGAGGCGTTATGGAGGCAGCTCTGCGCACTGCTTATGAAATCATTACCGGACGTGAAGTTCCTTTCAAGAATCTGAATATAACCCCTGTTCGTGGAATGGAAGGTGTCAAGGAAGCGACTGTCAAGATTGAAGGTTGTACTGATGACTGGAAATTCCTTGAAGGTGCAGAGCTGAAGGTTGCAATCGCTCACGGCCTTGTTAATGCCAACAAGTTAATGAGAGAGGTGCGTGAGGGCAAATCGCCTTATCACTTTGTTGAGATAATGGCATGCCCGGGAGGATGTATCGGTGGCGGCGGACAACCTATCCCAACAAGCATGGAGATCAGGAAAAACAGGATGAAAGCCATCTACTCTGAAGATGAACACATGGTTCTACGTAAATCGCACGAGAATCCCGATGTGATCGCTATCTATAAGGAGTTCCTTGGTAAACCTAACAGCCACGTATCGCACGAGCTTCTGCATACACACTACACTGAACGCGATAATTTCTAAGATAAAGCCGGCTGAACGCCGGCTTTTTTATTGCTGCAAAACTCCCCCTTTGAAGATCGTAGCTCAGCGGAAGCTGGAGGGATGTATAAAACATTGTACAGTCATGCAGACAAGATATTTTAATAATATATCTTACCTTAGTGTTGCTAAATAATTAATTCCTATAATCATGGAAACTCAGTTTACTTGGAAGAACAGGTTTTTCAGGAGCGATTACGAAATATCCCGGTACGATGGCATTGCCGGTGAACTTAAAAACATTGGATGGAAAAGGAAAGCAGCCGGGGAACTAAATGGTAAAAAAGTGCTGTTTGAAATTAAGGGGTTCTTCGATAAGGACTTCCTGATCTCCAATCCCGACGATAATTCCCTCATTGGAAAAATAGTCTTTAATACATGGAGAACAAAAGCGACAATCACAATCCTTGACAAGGTATATAATTGGCAGTACGATAATTTTTTTCATTCTAAATGGAGCATCTCCAATGAGAATGGAAACCTTGTGAAATACGAATCTCATTTCAAGAATGGCGATGTAAATTCCTTTGTGAGTGATGAGATTTTGATTCTTGCAGGACTTTATGTCAGGAAATACCTGCAGCAGAGGGCTGCTACGACAGCCACAGCCGCAACCTAAGAGTTGTCATACTATCGTGCGATCATGCAATCGTACAAGAATTTGATTCATAAGAACTTTTAACTCTAAGTACTTTAGGCACTCTAGTCACTTTAGGCACTTTCCCTGAGAAAAATAATCCATATCGACATGGACGCTTTCTTCGCGTC
>PMBC01000144.1:11166-11492 GCA_003152835.1 Bacteroidales bacterium
AACGCATCAAGATCATCAGCAGCAGAAAGCAAGATGAGCAACTTGTTATTTACCGGCGAATCTGAATACTCTTTATTGTCATGATTATCAATTGCTTCCAGGATATCCTGATAATCTGACATATCACGGCTATTCTCATTAAGGAATTGTTCGCACAGCCTTCTGCTATGTTGGCCATGTCTGTCGCCGGTATCTACTGCCATTCCAATATCATGAAGATAGCATGCAATCAGAAGTTTTTCAACGAATAAATGATCCCTGTTGATCTCCTCAGGAGCGACATTCTGGAGTAATTCCTTTGCGTATTTCCACACCCGCCTGTGATG
>PMBC01000107.1 GCA_003152835.1 Bacteroidales bacterium
ATAACCTCCAGGTCGTCCATGGTTGCCATGCCCTTTGTGAGCCCGTAACTGGCCGTTCCCAATCCGCCGGAAATATGTGGCGGAAATTCCCATCCAAACATTAGCACACGCATATCGCTCCCGTAATATTAATCTGAATATTTATTTTCAAGTATATCAATGATTCTCAATACTTCACCAACGCTCCATGCCTGTGATATGGCACCCCTTGGAGCATGAGGCGGGTCACCATCATGAATTTCAGACAGGGTGGTCACACCATGTTCGCTCATTACTTCTTCGAGTCCATAGATCAGCCTCCTGACTTTCTGCACTCCCTGCATCCCGTAAACCTTAAGCCATCCCTCACAAAATGGTCCAAAGAGCCATGGCCACACTGTTCCCTGGTGATATGCATTATCTCTCTCTTCCTGGTTACCGTAATAAGTCCCCTTATAATGCTTATTCCCCGGAGAAAGTGTCCTGAGACCCCTGGGGGTAACCAGCTCTTTATCTGCAATATCAAGAATTTTTTTCATCTGCTCACGATCAAGCATAGTATAGGGGAGTGAAACGGCAATAACCATATTTGGCCTTACGTAGAAGTTCTTCCCCTCTTCATCGTTAATATAATCGGCCAGGTATCCGGATTTGTCGTTCCAGAACAGATCGATAAATGATTTCCTTATCAATTCCGGAAGATGTTCAAATTCATTAATGAACTTCTTATCCTTTTCAGCTTTTGCAATCTCAAGAGCAAAGCAGATTGCATTGTACCATAGAGCATTGATCTCGACTGCGTAGCCTCTTCTCTGAGTAACCGGAACGCCATTGACAACGGCATCCATCCAGGTCAGTGATTTTCCGGGTGCATCGGCATATACAAGGCCGTTTTCCCTCATATGGATATTGAATGCCGTACCATTCTTATAGGCATAAACTACTGATTTGGCAGCGTCTCCATATCTTTCAATACAATCTGACCCTCCGTTGGCAGAATATTGCTGAAGGGCCCAGAAGAACCATAATGGTGCATCGACAGAATTGAATGCATAACTGCCGCCCGTCCCCATATTTGGAAACAAACCGTCCTTCATCCTGTTTACCTGGGTATCGAGAACATCCCGGTAAAGATCCAGTTTGTGCCGGGCAAGCGCAAGGCCTGGAAGAGAGATGAATGTGTCTCTTCCCCATGAGCCAAACCATGGATAACCAGCAATGATCAGTGTCCCCCCGCCTCTTTTTTCGACAAATTGCTGAGCTGCATTTCTAAGGCAGTCGACAAAACTGTCACGCGGAATCTTGCTGGCAACTGTTTTTGTAAATTTTGCCTTAAACCCCGAGGGTTTTTCTTCATGTGTTGATGCTGAAAAAACAATGCTGTCGCCTTTTTTAGCCTTCAGCTCAAAGAAGCCGGGAGAGAAAAGGTCCTCGGAATAATCATAACCCCGCTTCTGCTCTTCAATATATTCAACTCCCAGATACCAGTCAGGTACATTTATGAACTCAGCATTTGTGGAAAATTGCATGTGCAGGTAAGGGAACCCGTCATACATTTTTGTTTTGATGCCGTTCTTTATAGTATCTGTTTTAGTGTTGGCAGCAAGGTTTGCATGTGTCAGTTCATGAATGCTTCTGAAAGCGAGAAAAGGGCGCACCTGCAGTTTCATGGGTTCTGAAGCTTCAAGAATAGTATACCTGACAAGGAGCTGCTCTTCATAATGGACCAGAAGCCGTTCCATTTTCAGTATCACATTACCAACCCTGAAGATACTTATGGGAATCGATTCAGTTTCATAATCTTCGATATACTTATGTCCCTTGGGACTAAAGTAATCGCCCTTGTATTTTCTGATCCCTATATTAAAGCTCTTGTCGTCATTGACTACGGTCACATCAAGGGAAGAGAGAAGCACGTACCTTCCGCCTCCAAGCTCATTAACAGGGCATACAAGAAGTCCATGATACTTACGCGTATTGCACTCTACAATAGTTGTTGAAGCATAAGACCCAGCCCTGTTAGTCCTCAGAATTTCCCTCCCCAGTGAATACTCAAGATTTACTATCTGACCCTTTTCAAACTTGATGTAACTCATATAATTACCTTTTTATCTTATATTAAAAAAGCCTTTTAAGATACCATTTTTTAATCAACATTCCAAACCTGCTGTCCCAAACCAGAAAATTATTAATATTTACATGATAGCTGCCGGACAAAAAAAACAATAACTTTGCAATTCACATATTTAAAAAAACAAGTAGTAAATTCTTTTTTGATGTATAAAACCTTTAGTTTGTTTATTATTGCTGCTGCGTTTATTGCAGGCTGTAAAAATAACAATATTAGAATAAACGGCAAACTTCTGAATCCGGCAAAAGGAGAATTAATATACCTTGATGAACTAAAGTCAAATGATCTCATTACTGTTGATTCGGTTCATGTTTCTGGTGATGGGATATTCTCCTTCTCCAGGAAGATTGAATCTCCTTCCTTTTACCTGCTTAAAACAGATGAAACTAATTTTCTTACCATGCTTCTTGAGCCCGGTCAGATTATTGAACTTAAAGCCTATTTTGATTCCCTTAATTACCCGATTTCCATTTCAGGTTCAAAAGGAACCGGGCTGATGGCAGAATATAATACAAGACTTCGGCAAACTATAAGGGAGCTTAGCGGATTACGGAGCATCTATCTGAAAAGCCTGGGGACGCCGGAACTGCCTGTTGTAATGGACCGGCTTGACAGCATTGCTCAAATTTATCTTACGGAAATAAATTTTTATACGAAGAAGTATATAGATCAGAATCTTAATTCGCTTGTTAGCCTCGTTGCATTATACCAGCAGGTAGCTCCGGGGGAATATATACTTCACCCTGAAAAGGATCTGAAATATTTTCAGAAGGTCGACTCTTCTCTTATGCTTAACTACCCTGATTATGAACCTGTTAAATCACTCCATGAACAGGTTCAGGAAATGGCTTCGGTCACCACTGCCGGGCAGGAGATCTCCCCTGTATCAGGTGAAAATTTATTAGCGCCGGAAATATCTCTCCAGAACCCTGACGGTGATACAATAAAACTATCCTCAACCAGGGGAAATGTGGTACTGCTTGACTTCTGGGCTGCATGGTGCCCTCCCTGCAGGGCCGAAAATCCAAACCTTGTGATAGCCTATAATCTGTGGCACAGCAAGGGTTTCCAGATATACCAGGTTTCACTCGATAAAACCAGAGAGGAATGGCTCAGGGGAATTAAAGACGATCACCTGGAAAGATGGATTCATGTCAGCGATGTTAAATACTGGAATTCAGCCGTTGTCACAACATACCGGATTGAATCCATCCCCACAAATTTTCTTCTTGACAGGGAGGGAAAAATAATTGCAACAAACCTGCGGGGAGAAACACTTCAGACAAAACTTGCTGAACTGTTTAAAACCCGAAATCAACAATAAAAGATATCCCAACCACATTCTTCATGAAAAAATCACTTGTGCTGCTGATCTTAATAATTTTTACAATAAGCTGTAAAAAAAATGATTCGTTTCTTATAACCGGCCATATTAAAAACCCAAAACAAAATTATATCTACATAAGCAGGGTTGATATCAATACTATTACTCTGCTTGATTCTTCTAAAATAAATAACAAGGGGAGTTTCAGATTCAGGAAAAAATCCAGGGAACCTGATTTCTATCAGGTTGGCTATACTTCAAAAGATTTTGTGACTCTCCTTGCATCTCCTGGAGAGAAAATAGTCCTCTCCTTCCTGGGTGATAATCTCTATAATGACTATTCAGTAAGCGGTTCGAAGGGATCTGAACAGGTAAGGGTACTGGATTATAAACTGATCAAAACCAAGAACAGCCTTGATTCCCTGACTACTCTTTATGATAAGGCATCAAAGGAACCCGGGTTTGATACAAAAAAGAACCTCATTGAGCAGGAGTACCTTAAGATTATTAAAGAACAGCGCAAGTTCAATATTGTCTTTATTATTCAGAATACCGGGTCTCTTGCAACCATTAAGGCCATTTACCAGAAAATCAATGACGATATGTACGTGTTGTATGACTCGCACGATCTGCAATACATGAAGATTGCTTCTGATTCTCTGAAACGATATTATCCTGAATCGAAACACACAAAAGCGTTGATAAACGACTTCGGAAAGGAATTGAATCAACTCTATGCCAGTCAGCTGAATCAGTTAACTCAATCGATCCCCGAAACAAAGCTGGACCCTTCACTAAAAGACTTGAACGGAAAGAGGATTACACTTTCATCCCTGAAAGGCAAATATGTTCTTCTCGCTTTCTGGTCATCTGAATCACGTGATTGCATTATTGAAAATCTTCAGTTGAAGGAATTCTACCGGCAATATCATTCTAAAGGCTTTGAAATTTACCAGATCGATCTTGACAAAGAGGAATCGGCCTGGAGGGAAGCAGTGAGATTCGATGCTCTTCCGTGGATCAATACAAGGGAAGATGACCCTTCTGATCCTAGATTTGCAAGACTTTTCAATGTGAAAGCAGTTCCGGCAAATTTTCTTTTCGATCCGAAAGGCGAGATCGTTGCTATTGACCTTCATGGTAAGAACCTGCAGATTAAACTTAACCAGTTATTCAGTAAATAACATCATAATTGAGTAACCAGAGTAAGATATATTTCGCTTCTGATTTTCATCTTGGACTAAATACCGGAAGCCCGCCTGTTGAGCGCGAAAAGAAGGTTGTGGACTGGCTTGTAAAAGCCGCCGCCGATGCAAAAGAGATCTGGCTCCTTGGCGATGTCTTTGATTTCTGGTGGGAATACAGGCTTGTTGTGCCTAAGGGATTCACTCGTTTCCTGGGCACACTCTCATCCATAACTGATTCCGGAATCCCTGTTCATTTTTTCACCGGGAACCATGACATGTGGGTTGGCGATTATCTGGCAAAAGAGTGCGGTCTTACAATCCATACTAAGCCATTTACAACATCTTTTAACGGCAGAAAGTTCCATCTTGCTCATGGCGAAGGTCTTGGGACAAAGGATCATGGATTTAAGATTTTACTGAAAATATTCCGTACCAAGCCATTGAGAGTTCTGTATTCTATGCTGCATCCTTCAATAGGTGTTGGGATCGGACTCAAATGGTCATTGAGTTCAAGGCTTGGAAAAGGGATCACAGCAGAATTCATGGGAGAGGAAAAAGAGGACCTTATCAGGTATTCACTTGCTTTTCCTGCAGATGAAAAGATCGATTACTTTATATTCGGACATCGCCACCTGGCAATGGTCTATATGTTAAAAAACGGGGCGGAGATAGTTTTCCTGGGGGACTGGATAACACATAGCAGCTATGCTGTGTGGGATGGCAGCGAACTTGCTTTCAGGGTAACAGATTAATCAATCTTCTCTCCTACCTTGACTGACAGCATATAATATGAATAGGATTCATTCAGTTTTTCGAATTGATAGTCCAGCTTGCTCCCGGATTTCCGCGCCATATCAATGAATCCCATATTTCCGGTTCCATCAGAGCTGTTGTTTTGTTCCGAGAGTGATTTCCTGAATAATCCCTTTAATCCTGCTTTATCGTAACTGTTTATTTTATCAATGGTATCCTTCAGCTGATCAACCTTTTCGTTTTTTACAAGATTACCGGTAGTAATGATATAATTCCTGTTTTCATACCTTATCATAGCAACCGGCATTCCGAATTTCTCTTCATGTTCACTGCCGGGACTATATTTCGCCACATTTTCAATTATCTCAACAAGGATACTGAAGACTCGCCGCTTCTGGCTTGATTCTATATCGTCTTCGGAGAGCTTGGTCTCAGTAAATGAAATAACCTCTTTCCCAACTTCAGGAGTTAAATGGCCTGACCATAAAAGGGAGATGTTGTTTTCAGCCATTAGTCTTTCAAGCTGAGCCATGCTATCGCCACTAAATGGTTTCTCCGGTGTATGATAATGGACACCGACGCCTTCTGAATCGACTGTTTTGCTTAAAATAAAATAGGAATGCGCTCCATCTATCTGTAAGAAATCATAATCGAGCTTATTTCCTGTTTTCTTGGCCATCTCTATAAGTCCAAGCCCGGCGCCCCCTTTACTGCTGAATTCAGAATTGCTCAGCATCTGCCTGTAAACATTTCTAATTTCGCCTGTCTGAAGATGATTTATCTCATCAAGGCGTTTTTTCAGATCCTCAATATTTGATGTCGAGATTACATTACCTGTTGTAACTGTATAGCCTCCATTTACTTTGGAATAAACAACCAGCGACATCCCAGCATGTTCGCTTGCGTCGCTGTGCCTTGAAACATTCTGAAGACTCTCCAGCACGAACATAAAGACTCTCTTCCTGCCAATAAATCCAAATTCTGAATTCTCCATTTCCTTTTCCAGCAGCATCAGGAGAGGAACAGAATTCTCATTTGTCACAACACCTCTGTAAACGAACATGAGGCGTTCCTCTGTCATTTTATCGCGAATCCTTCGTGTGAGATCCATGCAAAGAAGATCAGGTAGGTATTAAAAATATAAAATTAGCAAAAATTAGTGACTCTGCAAAGTAAACATGCAAATTCAAAATAAAAAGTATATATATTACTGATTAGCAATATTTTTAACTCAAATGAGACCCGTCTGCACTCAAGGTAAACTGACTCCAAGAATAAGACTTAATACTTATATTTTCATTAATTATTTATTGATAACTTGTTACTTCAAACAATGGGTAAAAAAAGGATCAAATAGTGTTTTCGAGGTTATTAAAATATATCCTTCCTCCTTTTACATTCAGAGTGTATTTCAGGCGTATTTTTTATTCTAACTTAAAGAAAGTACCTCTGGAGAAGCCTTTGCTTTTTGTCGGAAACCATCAGAATTCCTTCATGGATGGCATCCTTGTCGGATCATATCTGCCTCAGCCTTTAAATTTCACGATGAGGGCTGATATGTTCAGGAAACCATTTGCCCGGTTTTGTCTTCGTGAGCTGAATGTATCACCAGTCTACAGGATTGAAGAGGGCCTTGAAAATGTCCATAAAAATCTCGAAGCATTCACTGGCATATATGAAGTGCTTCGCAGGAACGGAAATTTCATAATGTTCTCGGAAGGTCTGTGCGTCCAGGAAAAGCGCCTTCAGAAACTCAGGAAAGGTACAGCAAGACTGGCTTTCGGAGCGGAAGAAAAATTTGGTCTGGATGTTAATATTGTTCCCGTCGGGATCAATTACACATATCCAACAAGGTTCCGTAAAGAGGTGATGATCAACTTCAGTGATCCATTCAGNNGCTGGCAGAACAACTCTTAATAATGGGACGGCATAACCTTGTTCTTCCTTTCTTTCAGTGGCGATTTGATACCGATGACCGGAGAATACTGGAAAAGAATCTTGCCGACAAGATTAATTATCTGTCAAAAACTTCTGCAGAAGAAACAGAAAAACTCAAAGAGAAAGTTAAAACGTATACCGAATTGCTCTCATCGGGCAGGCTGAAAGATGACAACGTGGCAAGGAAGCTTGACTTGGGTTTGTTAAGATATTTTGCAGTTATTTTCGGCTTTCCTGTTTTCCTTGCCGGATATATCGGTAACCTGATCCCTTTTATTGTACCGAAGTATATATGTGATAAACTTATTAAAGACCCCAGGTTCTACAGTTCGGTTTATATAGGTTCAGGTACAGTCCTCTATCTTATCTATTTTCCTATTCTTCTTATTCTCGCGGGTATCTTCGCCGGCTGGACTGGTTTACTGCTCGGGTTAATGGTTCCGCTGACAGGATACCTTTCATTGTTCTACCGGGAAATTTTCTGGGAAAGATTCAGAACACTACGGTTCAGCATAAAGTCTGTTACAAACAAGCCCTTTATCAATGATCTGAAAGCCCGACGTCGGGAAATTAAGAGCATCCTCGATAATATTAACATTATAAAGGGCTAAGTTAAGTTCAGATTTTAATCTCTTCTTTAAATCCAGTTTATCCCGCCCACCCTTCTCTGTCGAGGTTGCGGTAATTTATGGCTTCTGAAATATGTTCAGCAGATATGTTTTCAGCTCCTGCAAGATCTGCAATGGTTCTCGACACTTTCAGTATCCTGTCATATGCCCGTGCAGATAGCCCCCGGAGTTCCATTGCTGTTTTCAGTAGCCTTCCCCCTGCTTCATCAAGCTGGCAGAACTTCCTCTGCATCGATGAACTCATCTGTGCATTGGCATAAATACCCTTAACTGATTCAAAACGCTTTGTCTGTATCATCCTTGCCCTGACAACTCGCTCACTTACTGCCGCTGACTTTTCAATTTTCCCTGTATCTGAAAGCTTGTCGTATTTGACCGGAACCACCTCTATATGAATATCGATCCTGTCGAGAAGCGGCCCGGAAATTCTGTTAAGGTACTTCTGCACCATTCCTGGCGAACACATGCATTCTTTTTCCGGATGGTTATGGAATCCGCATGGGCATGGATTCATCGAAGCGATTAACATGAAGCTCGCAGGATAATCCACAGTAGATTTTGCCCTGGAGATGGTGATTACCCTGTCTTCAAGAGGCTGCCGCATTACTTCAAGTACGGTCCGTTTGAATTCAGGAAGCTCATCAAGAAAAAGCACTCCGTTATGAGCCAGGGAAATCTCTCCGGGCTGTGGAAATGTTCCTCCGCCAACAAGGGCGACATCTGAAATTGTATGATGAGGCGATCGGAAAGGTCTCCTGGTCATCAGCGGATTATGATAGTCAATCTTGCCTGCCACAGAATGAATTTTAGTGGTTTCAAGAGCCTCTTCAAGGGTAAGAGGCGGCATAATTGTCGATAAACGCTTGGCTAACATTGTCTTGCCTGAACCGGGAGGACCAATCATCAGCAGATTATGGTGCCCGGCCGCTGCCACTTCAAGAGCTCTTTTAACATTTTCCTGCCCCCTTACATCGGAGAAATCAACATCATATTTGTTAGCCTCACATGCAAAAATATCATCAAGGTTTACCCTGACAGGCTCAAATTTCCTTGTCCCGTTAAAAAAATCAACCACATCGCCCAGGCTGTCAAGGCCGAATACTTCAAGCCCATTAACAACGGCAGCTTCGCGGGCATTTTTTGAGGGGACTATCACACCCCTGAATTTTTCTTCCCTCGCCCTCAGGGCTATCGGCAATATCCCTTTCACCGGCTGCAAAGTACCGTCAAGGGATAATTCTCCCATTATAATATAAGATTCAACATCTCCTTTAATGACCCTTTCATCAGCAGCAAGTATACCTACAGCCAGCGGCAGATCGTACGATGAGCCCTCCTTGCGGATATCGGCAGGCGCCATATTGATTACAACCTGCTTCCCCGGCCAGTGGAAACCGAGAGACCGGAAAGCCGATTCTATTCTTTGCTGGCTCTCCTTCACTGCACTGTCGGGTAACCCGACAAGGAAAAAACGGATACCCTGAGACACATTTACTTCTACAGTAACTGTAGCTGCATCAATACCCGTTACGGCACTGGCAAATGTTCTTACTAACATAATTCCAAGTTTATTAGCACAATAGGAAACACTTATCAAATATAAGAAAATGAAGATAAAAGACAAAAGGAAAAAGATAAAAGAATTAATAAGAATCCCCTCCCTGGAGATCGGAGCAGCGCGGAGACAAGGAGCTTGACGAACGAAGTGAGGAACCGGAACGAAGTGAAGCTCGGCGAAGCCAAATCCCGAGAATCGGGAAAAGCGACGAAGTTCCGCAAAACGGAAGAGCGGAATGCTAGGAAGGGGTGGGTCAGAAAGAGTTGAAGAAGTTGAAAAGTTGAAGAGGGTTGAAGGGCGCTGAAGAAGGAAATGCTGAAGAATAAAATTTCGAAAGGATCTTTTTCATATGCAAATAAAATTGACTTTGACTTAAACAAGGTTTAACTTTGATTAAAAGAGTCAATTAATAATAAATATTATGAAAAAGATATTGTTCTTAATTGCAATTTTTTCTGCAATAACAGCTAATGCTCAGAACTACTATATCTCTTTTGCCGGAACCGGAGCTGCAAGTACTGTGGATTCTGTTAAAGTTGAAGACTTAATGACAGGGACATCTCTTACCCTGAAAGGAGATGATATTCTACATTTGACGGGAACGGTTGGGATTTCCTCTTCTGAATACGACAAGCCTGTAAAATTGAAGATATTCCCTAATCCAATGAAAGACTATTCTATGATAGAGATTTCTCCATCTGTTGCAGGAGAAGCAATTATTACTGTATTTGATATGGCTGGAAGACAATTATCTCAAACACAAAATTATTTAGATAAGTCAAGGCAGGAATTCAGATTATCTGGTCTGAAAGATGGTTTTTATTTAATTAATGTCAGGAGTAATGATTATCAATACTCTGGGAAATTATTATGTACTGGCCAATCTGATGGAACATTAAGTATTGAAAAGGTCAGCAATAATATTGAAGCTATTGATGAAAAAACATCAAAAATGGAAAAGAAAGGAAACCAGGATTATTGTGTTATGCCAATGTTAGATGGGGACAGATTACTCTATACGGGATATTCAGGAAGTTATGGTACTGTAACAACAGATATTCCCACACAAGACGGAACAGTGACATTTACCTTTATTCCCTGCAGTGATGGCATCCATAATTATTTAACAGTACAGATAGACACACAAATCTGGATGGCAAATAACCTGCTGACCAGCAAATATAGCGATGGCAATACCATAACTTTAGGTCCAGTTGCTACGGCAGATCCTGCTTATCTCTTGCCCACTAACATCAAAGATTACGGGGGGTTGTACAACTGGTTCGCAGTAAATACCGGTAAACTATGCCCCACAGGTTGGCATGTGCCCTCCGATCTTGAATGGGGTAAATTGATTAGCTATCTTGGGAGCGACAATTTGATCAGGGGTGGCAAGCTGAAAGAGACAGGAACCAGACTTTGGATTGATCCAAATTACGCAGCGACCAACGAAGTCGGATTTACTGCTCGTCCGGGTGGTTTCTATGATTATGCTTTTCGTGGTACAGGTTTGGTAGGTTACTGGTGGACTTCTGATCCAATACCTGGTGGTTCTTATGCGGAATACGTTGCCTTGAGTAACTCAGCCGGCAATTTTATGAATCTTGGCAATAAGACAAGAGATCTTTATTTTTCTGTACGTTGTATTAAAGGTAATTGACCATTATATAATTACTTATTGCAGCCCCTAGGAAATCAACTCCGGGGGCTTTTCATATCATTAAATTATGATGTTCTTAAATAAATGGAAATGTGGGATTATACTTTCAGGTGTCAGTTTAACATCATCCCCTTTACTTTGAACGAAATTAATAAAATTAAAAAGATACTTGGAAACCCAGGAATTAAACTTGCTTTAATAAATTGCAAAACAGATAGTATGTTCAATAATTTACATATTTCTCCAACACCAGTTATTTCAATAACCATTCATTTTAAATAATTTTGACCTCCTCCCAATAAACCGGTGACCTCCACGGAAAAATCTCTATAATCTCCCCTATTATTTAGGTCTTGACATTTTTGTATTTGTAATATTTATTGATTAACTTTTCTCGGTAAATCAATCAGATAATCCCTTCCGGATGAAATTAATCCGTTACAAATACAGTCTTCTTATTTATGCTTTAATTATTATACAAGTATATTTCTTAACTTCCTGTAATACAAAATCATACAATTCAAAACATCAAGTCGGGAAAATTGGTCTTCTTGGTTTTTATCTTGATATGGACTATTTAAAAGTAAAAAGCATAATGGATTCTTTGCTTAAAATTAGTGAATTACATTATTTAGAAACTACAGATATACTTGGGAATAAACAAAAAAACTTATACTATGATTTCACAGGAATAAGTCCTTTTCTTTGTGCAAAAGTTGATCTTAGAGGGTCTCTTATAGTTGATGAAAGGTTAACTAGTATTCAATTAACCCTAAGCAATAGGCCAAATATAGGAGAACAAAGATTTTCATATAATTGTGACCTGAATGAACTTAATAGATTATTTAAATTATATATAGAAAAATATGGAACACCAACCTTACTTGGCCAGGGAGAAAAATATGATTGGTTGTCAAAAAAAATATCAAATGTTTATTCCCCGGGTCCAAAAGGAAGATGGGTAATGGATAAGATATATTTTTGGGAGAGGGGAAACTATATAATATATTTTGATTTTGGGTATCCGGAAAGTTTGACCAACTCAGAAAAACTAATCACAGAATCTGATGTTTCTGAATTGCCTGATTCGACAAGTGCTCCTATAATATTCTATGTCTTTACACAAGACTATATAGTTAAGCTACTTGAGAAAGCAAGTAGAATGAAAGAATAAGAATTTAAATAAAATAGAATCATCAATGGCATATAAAGACATTTTAAAAAACGGGATAAGGACGTACGAAGATCTGGAGAAATGGCTTATCGGACAGAAAGCAAAAGTTGATCCAAGGCTCAGGGATGTTATTGCTAAATATCCCATGAGGATAAATTCCTATTATCTCGGGCTTATTGAAAAGATTAATGACGGTATCTGGAAACAGGCAATTCCTGACGTCGAAGAACTTGAGCATTATATGGACCTTACGGAAGACCCGCTGGATGAGGAAGGAGATATTCCGCTTGGCGGTCCAAGGACAATAGTACACAGGTATCCCGACAGAGTTCTGTTGCTTGCATCTAATGAATGCTCAATGTATTGCAGATTCTGTACCAGAAAACGTAAGGTAGGCGATGACTTTAAAAACCCCTCTATTGAGGATATTATTAAGGGAATTGATTACATTTCATCACATGAAGATATAAGGGATGTATTAATCTCAGGAGGGGATCCGTTACTTCTTTCGAATAAAAGACTTGATGAAATTCTGGGAAGACTGTTTTTAATTGGCCATCTCGATTTGATCAGAATAGGGACCAGGGTTCCATGCGTCTGGCCGCAAAAGATTATTGAAGACACTGAATTAATTGAGGTGCTGAAAAAATATATGCCAAAGTCACTTAAACAGCCCCAGCTTTTTATAAATACTCATTTTAATCATCCCAATGAAATAACTGAAGAGAGCTTTCAGGCCATTAAAATTCTCAGGGAAATCGGCATCCCGATAGGAAACCAGACTGTACTCCTGAAGGGTGTTAACGATGATACCGATGTAATGAGAGACCTGATACACGGTCTCGGTAAATTAGGAGTGAAACCTTATTATCTGTATTACGCAGATCTTGTTGAAGGGACAGGTCATTTCAGGACAGAAGTATACGTAGGGAAAGAGATCTGCAGAGATCTTTGCGGAGCCACAACAGGTTTTCTTCGCCCGACATACGTGATAGATTTACAGGGTGGAAGGGGCAAAGTTCCGGTAGATCTTGGGTACTCAGATGGAATCAGTGAAGAAAAAAAGGGAGGAACCCTTACATCAGCCATCGGACTTGGCAAAGTCTTTGTAAACGATCCGATTGAAAGAATAGAAGGGTTACCGGCAAGACATAATCTAAACCGGAAATAAGACTTAGCATACTTCCTTTTTGCATTAGCAATAAGTATCTCTTTATTCATGATTCTGATTTTTTCTTAAAAATCATCACTTTGAAATACTTTCTGATTTTATCATTTTTTGTTTTTCAGTTTTTCCGCCTGTAAATAATCCTCAGCAGCGTCGGAAAAACTATCAGAAGAAGCGGTAATGCAACGACAAATCCACCAATAACTGCGATAGCAAGAGGCTGGTTCATCTGTGCACCGACTCCTATACCTGCCGCAAGAGGTAACAGCGCAATGATGGCTCCAAGTGCTGTCATCAGTTTAGGTCTGAGCCTTGTGGATATGGCATAAACCAGTGATTCGTCAACTGTGCCGGTTGCCATGTTTGTCATATATTGCTGAAAGGTGAAAATTGCATTTTCTCCGATAATGCCTACTATCATTATAAGCCCGGTATAGCTGCCAACATTCAATGGGGTGTTGGTTATGAACAAAGCAAGAAGACTTCCTCCGACACCAAAAACTGCAATAAAGAGTATGGCACAGGCAGCTTTAATATCCCTGAACAGGAATAATATAAGGGCAAATACCAGCAGGCTTGACAAAGCCAGTATCAACAACAACTGATTAAATGATTTCTGCTGATCGGCATATGCTCCGCCATATTCAATATGGTATCCCTGGGGCATGAAGAATTTTTCACTTATCGTTTTTTGTATATCCTTCATCACGCTTCCGAGGTCGCGGTTATTAAGACGTGCCGAAACTATTGAGACTGACTTGAGGTTTTCCCTGTTTATCTCTGCAACACCGTTTTGTAAATTAAAAGAAGCAAGGCTTGCCAACGGCTTCAGTTTACCATCAGGCAAGAAGATTTTCTGTTCTTTGATCATTGAAAGGCTGTTCTTTGTGCTGTTCGGATAAATCATCCTTATACCCGTAAGCTGTTCATTTTCAGGAATCGTTCCAATGATGTTGCCTTCCATCACAGTCTTAAGCTGAAACTGAAAAGATAAAGGGGATATATTGAATTGAGCCAGTTTTTTCTGGTCAGGTACAATATCAACGGTAGGGCCGGCTATCGTGACCCCGTCAAAAACGTCAGCCACGCCGTCAATTTTTTCAATTTCAGCGGCAACCTGTGTTGCCATCTCATTAAGTTTATTCTGATCGTTCCCAAAAATTTTGATCTCGATTGGCTGAACTGATGCCATGAGATCACCAAGCATATCTCCGATCACCTGACCGAAATCAATCTGCAGGGCCGGCTGACTTGCCTCTATCCTTTTCCTTATTTCATCTATTACCTCATCAGTGCTTCTTGACCTGTCATTTTTAAGATGAATCAGATAATCTCCGTTGTTGGGTTCAGTTATGAAGAAACCCATCTGTGCACCTGTCCTTCTGGAATATGTTTCTACTTCAGGTATAGCCACAATTATTTTTTCGACCTCTTTAAGAATTCTGTCAGTTTCATCAAGTGATGTTCCGGGCGGGGACAGATAATCCAGTACAATTGCGCCCTCGTCCATTTCAGGAAGAAATCCGGTTTCGAGCCGGGGAAGTATAAAAATTATCGATCCTGCAAGAAAAATCAGAAATAAAATGCTTATTGCAGGGTTCTTAATGAAAAAAGATATCCAGTCTCTTTGTTTAACCACTTTCTTCACCTTTTTCTTCTCTTTCGAAAAAAGTGGCCTGACATTCGAAAACCATAAATAGATCACAGGCAACCCGATCCATGTAACAAAGAAGGAACATACCAGGGTAACTATCATTGTGTTGGTCAGAACATTGAAATAGGCTCCTGCCACACCCCCCAGCAGCATAAACGGGATAAAAATGACTATGGTGCTCAGGGACGACCCGACCATTGATGGGAACAGGTAAGTAACCGCCTGGTGAACGAGCTGATTTGAAGGCCGGTCAGGAAACTCCTCATGGGTGCGATGTATCTGTTCCACCACCACCACAGCATCGTCAATTATTAGGCCTATAGCTGCGGCCAATGCCCCGAAAGTCATGATATTCAGAGTATAACCAATAGAATAAAGGACAATGATTGTCAGGAGGAGTGTAACAGGTATTGTAACCAATATGGTTGCACTGGCCCTGAATGACCTGAGGAACATTATTGCAACAATAATAGCAAGCAGCAGTCCTAACCAGATACTGTCGCTGACACTTTTGATAGCTCTCCGGACAAAATCGGCCTGGTTATAATACAATGACAGATGAACATCTGCAGGAAGTATCTTCTGCAGCTCCTTCTCCTTTTCAGCGACACTTTTTGAGAGATTAATCAGGTTGGCATTCGGTTGCTTCAGGATTGCTACAAGCAGACCTTGCCTGCCGTTGGCATTTATCCTTGTATATTCTGTTTTTTCACTAACATTTATTTCAGCAATATCCTTAAGTCTTATTATTCTTTTGCCGTCGTTACGTATAACTGCATCCTTAATATCTGCAAGGTTATAAAGTCCGGCATCGGTCACCGTNNTTCTGGCTCAACACGTCTCTTATCATTTCGGGAGTAATTGAACTGGCTGTCATCTTTTGCTGATTCAGCTCCACCCAGTATTCTTTTGTCCTCCCGCCAATAATACCTACGGATGAAACACCTTCGATCTGCGAAAGAAATGGCTTGATAGTATAAAGAGCGAGTAAATTAAGCTCAATTGGCGACCTGGAATCGCTTTCAACAGTATATCCTATTACCGGCAGAATAGAAGGATTCATTTTCTCAACCTGTATTGAGACATCGGGAGGGAGAATATTTTTTATCTGCGAGATCCTGGATTCGAGCATCTGCTGATTTACATCAATATTGGCATCCCAGTTGAGGAAAGCAGAAATTTCGCATGTTCCCCTGCTTGTTGTGCTTCTCAGCATTTTCAGGTCAGGCACCTGCTTGATGGCATCTTCAAGAGGACGCGTAACAGTGACCATCATCTTATCTACCGGCTGTTCGCCGTTATCTGCTATTACCTTGATCTTGGGAAATGTCACTTCCGGGAATAGGGATACCCGCACCTGTCCGTACAGGAAGAGCCCACCTGCAATGATTACAGCAAGTAAGACTGAAACAGGATTCTTATATGCAACAAAAAAATTCTTCATTTTATCACCTGGCAACTATTACTGCAGCAGTATCAGGAAGCCCGTAGTTGCCGGAAACAAGGATCTTGTCAGTTGTTGAAAACAGAGGCTCAATGATTTCAACTCCATCACTGTTCTCAATTCCTTTCCTGACTGGTACCTTGATTGCAACGGAATCATTGATCAGTTTCATAACCCAGAAATTTGTCTGTGTTTCATTCCCGAGAACCGCAGGCCCTGGCAGGACCTGTACATGCTTTTTGCTTTCCTTTACTATGAGTGCAGACGCAATCAGGTTTTCTGGCAATTTCGACGTTTTTTCAGCGGTTATTACATATCTGACTGTTTGATTCTGCATATTCATTTCGGGAAGTTTTGCGGTGATCTTTCCAGTAATCCTGGTATTATCAGGGAGCAACAGGGAACAATTCCTGTTCAACCCTATGTAACCAGACATCTCAAAAGGCACTTCCAGGATAAAAACGAGGCTTCTGCTGTCTGCAACAACGGCCAGCTCATCTCCCTCCTGAACGAAATCACCAGTCTGATGAGATACAGTGCTTATCACTCCATCCTGAGGAAAGAAGATTTTTATTACACCCTTGAATCCAAGCGCTGAGTCTCCAGGCTGGTTGTTCTTCATAGCAGAAGCCTCCCTTGTTCTTATAGTGAATGCTTGTTTCCCCTTTGCTATGGTCTCGCCCTGGATTACAGAGACAGATTCAATTACACCTGTAATTGACGACTTTAATACATTCTTCTTTAAATAGGCAGTTATCGCAGGGAAGTCTATTGTGTCGGAAATATCCCTGAATACAGGAGATCCGGCAGTAACTGGCGTTTTCGCAATTACCGGGATAGCTGTATTCACATTTTTATTCCTGCATGAAGGCGAGAGGAGCAAGATAAGGGTCAGCAGTAAAAGTGCCGGATGTTCTGATAGCTGTTTAATCATTTGATTTCTTTTTCCTGGTTTAATCAAAAAGGATTATCTGGCAAGGATATAATTAATTTCATTTTTCACCCGTAATATATCGATGTCGGAAAGGATAATATATCGGTTTATATTCCTGTAATTCTTGATTGCGGCAATATAATCCTGCATTTTTATAATGCCGTTTTCAAGCTGCACACGCAATGATTTTACGAGCTGATCGGAAAGGGCCAGCTGTTTTTCAAGTCCGGCCTTTACCTGTTTTAGTCCTTCAAGCTCGCTGTTCAGCCTGAGGTATATCTGATCGTACTCTTTTCTCGTACTGTTAAAGTACCGCGAACGTGAATCTTCCTTTAATGATAGTTTATCCTCTTCAACTTTTTTCTGATGCCCGTCATAGATGGGAACTGTTAATGAAACGCCTGCGCTTGCACCTGCATGCCTGTAAAAATTAAATGGATTACTGGTAAGAATCCCGGCATCTGCAAACCAGTTAACAGAAGGCTTGTACCTCAGTGACAGTGCATCTTTCTCATTTATAATCCGGAGGCTGTCAAGAGAATATTGCCTGAGAATCAGGTAGTCAGAAATCCTTGCCGTTCCATGAGGTTCAATAACAGGCATCTGAAGCATGATTTGAGATGTATCAACGATACCGCAGAGCTCGTTCAGCGACATAATATTCTTCCTGTACTGATTTCTCAGCTGGGTTATTATGACTTCCTGCCCTCCTGTTTCAACAAGAAGCGACAGGTAATCGGCCTGCGAATAAATGCCATTTTCAACAAACCTTCTTACCACCTGGTTCTCATTTTTCATCAGGTCAAGGAATGAAACATTGAACATAAGTTCTGAATAAACAGAGTATGATTCAAGGTAAAGGTCAGTAATCGTCTTCAGAAGTTCAGCTGCAGAGAGTTTTACCGACAAGTTCAACCCCTGCTTCTCATAATTCAATGCCTGGTATTTATTGCCGGTTTTCTTACTTACGAATAAATCCTGAGAAACATAAGCAACAGCCTGGTAATTGCCCCCGTCAGTGATTACTTCATCATATCCAAAATGATCGTTATATGGCGAGTAAAGCAGCTGGGACCTTCCTTCAACCTGGGGCTTTCGCCGGGCTTCAATTATGATACTATCGAGTGAAGCAGATTGAAGCTGGTTTTTCAGATCGTTTATAAGCGGACTGTTTTGCAGGCCTTCCCTTAAATAATAATTCAGGTCCCGCGACTGGGAAATCCCTACTAACGACAATCCCGAAACTATAAAAAAGAAAATAAATCTCCTGATTACCATGGGTGCAAATAGATTTTGCAAATTAGTAAAAACGACATAAATATGAAGCATGATTCTGTAGAAATCTGGCACGCGGCATCAGCAGCTATCTTATGTCTTTGTATCTTTTATGTTTGTTTGATAATCAGGAATTATATTTTGCCTTGGATAATTGTCTGTACATATTTAATATATCACCTGAAATTTTCCCGATGCTGAGGTTGCTGTTTATGAATTCCCGGAGAATTATCGCTTCGTGCTGCCAGTATTCAGGATCCGTAAAATATTCTTTTAACAAATCACTGAGCTTTAGGGGATCAGGAGGGTAATGTGAAATGGCAACAAAGTTGTTCAGCTGGTAAAACTCATAATTCTGCCGCGAAACAAATCTGCCCAGAAATTTTTGATTTAAAGAGAGAACGGGAACAGCGCACGAAAGGGCTTCGATTGCAGCCCTGCCAGTTCCCATCAGTATTCCTGATCTCTGCACCAGTGGCTTCACTTCAGGAACATAGCCATGAATCTTACAGACTTCCCTGGATTCATAATTATTAATTTCCCGGACGTCTTTTATGAGATTCCCCATGTATTCTCCATCACCAATAATATTAAAAGTTATTCCGGGGAAATCTTTCAGAAGGGACGGAAGGACTTTTTTTACTAAAAGAGATAGAATTGAATAGTGCCTGCTGTCAATCCTGCTGATGTAACACATCGAAAAAAAATCTCTTTCTTCAGTATTTTCCATCATCTTAACTCCGTTCTGTATCAGAACCGATTTTTTACTGATCCACGACAGATGAAAGTTTGCCTCGAAAGTCCTGTTGCTTACGAAAATTAATTTGTCGGTATATTTCCTTGAGATCCAGGAACGCATGTCATATTTTGGACGGCCATGAATGGTGGCAACGACAGGGACGCTCATTATTTTGCCTGCGCAGGAACCCAGTAAGATTGCCAATCGCTTGTGCGAGTGAATTATTTCGATTTTATGCCAGACCAGGAAAAAACAAAGATAAACCACCTGTGCCGGCAAAAGATAATCGCTCATCCTTAACGATTTGAATTTCACTCTTTTGTTCAGTCTGCTCACCTGTAAACCGTTTCTGGATATTACATAGACTTCATTGCCAAGCTCATCCAATGCATTTGCCAGGTCGCAAACATGGTTTTCGGCACCTCCAAAATCAAAATCCTTGATAAGATATAGAATACGCATCAGGCAATAATCCCGGATAAAAGATATTTTATATCCGGCGTCGTAAATATCGCAATTTCGAGTGAGAAGTTTTTCTTTGGAAATAAAAAAAACCCGGAATTGGACTCTTCCGGGCTAACCTAACCAAAAGTAACCTGACTAAATTGCAGAACCTCCGCGTTCACCGGTGCGGATCCGGATACACTCTTCAAGAGGAGTGATGAATATCTTACCATCACCCACATGCCCTTCCTCCCCGTCTGTTCTGGCTGATTTCAATATTGCGTCAACTGTAATGTCGACAAATGCCTCGTTCACTGCTATATCAATCTTAATTTTAGGGATCAGATCAGGAACAATGCGCTGTCCCCTGTACATCTCCTCAATTCTTTGCTGACCATGACCCGAAACCCGGCTCACTGTAATCCTGGTAATCTCTGCAGCGATCAGCGCTTCACGTACTTTGTCAAGCTGTACTTCACGGATTATTGCTGTTATAAGTTTCATTATCGTAATTATTGGGGATTTATTAAATTAACTTGGATTCAGCATGCCATATCCTCTTTCGCCATGGTACGATCTGTCGAGTCCTGCCATTTCATCATCTTCAGAGGATTTCAATTTGATTACCTTGTTGAGAAGGTATAGTATTATAAAAGTCATGCCGGCAGCAAAGATAATTGCAACTGAGACAGCCAGAGCCTGTACGCCAAGCTGGTTCCAGATAGTCCAGTGCCCTCCGTGTGCTGCAGCAGCTTCCTGCATCCATGACTTGCGGATAAAAAAGGTCAGGAAAATTGCACCAACTATTCCCCCAACGCCGTGGATCCCGAATGCATCAAGGCTATCATCATAACCTAGCTTGTTTTTCAGCTGGATCGCCATATAACATATGAAAGATGCCAGCACTCCAAGTGTCATTGCTCCATAGGGCTGAACCACTCCCGCAGCAGGGGTCACGGCCACCAGACCTGCCAGGATACCGGATGCAAATCCAAGTGCAGTGGCTTTGCCCTGGTGAAGAGATTCAATTATAATCCATGAAAGGGCACCGGCTGCTGCTGCCACCTGAGTAGCAGTAAGAGCCTGTGCCGTGCTCAGACCGCTTGAGACACTGCTGCCTGCATTGAATCCGAACCATCCAACCCAAAGAAGCCCGGCTCCAAGCATCGTGATCACCATATTATTAGGACGAATTACCTGGTAAGGATATCCACGACGGGCTCTCAAATAAAGAGCAGCTACAAGTCCGCTTACACCTGCAGAAAT
>PMBC01000177.1 GCA_003152835.1 Bacteroidales bacterium
AAACCACTCCTGCATCTCTCCATTATTACACAGGATGCTGAAAATCAGCGGCGCAAATTACGAAAATATTTTTATAAATGAGCGGTCATGAGATTTCTCCTGCGAGAGGCTTGCTTAAACATTTCACCACCTCCTTTGCTGATGAGCAGACTCCGAGAAGATGCATAAGCTTGGTAACTGAAGCTTCGGAGGTGATATCTTTACCGCTTATAACTCCGGCAGCAAGCATTTCACGGCTGGTCTCGTATAATCCCATTTCCACACTGCCCCCGTGACACTGTGTGACATTATATATTATTCCTCCGCGACTGATGAATAATTTTAGATCATCAATGAACCATTTATATGTCGGAGCATTGCCCGAACCGAAAGTCTCAATAATCAGTCCTTTGAGCTCCCTGGTATTTATGATTGCCTGGACCAGGTTCCTGTTAATACCGGGGAACAATTTCAGGATTGCAACATTATTGTCAAACTTGCAGTGTACTTTCAGTTTGCTGTTTTTTGCCGGGTAGAGTATATGGTTTACATTGTACTTAAGGTGAAGCCCGACTTCAGCCAGCGGAGGATAATTTGGAGAGTTGAACGCATCAAAATGTTCCGCACTGAATTTAGTTGTGCGGTTGCCACGCGTAAGTTCGCTGTCAAAATAAATGCATACTTCAGGAACAATGGCAGCACCGTTATCTTTTGCCGCGGCAATTTCAATAGCAGTGATGAGGTTTTCACGCCCGTCAGTTCTGAGAAGACCAATGGGAAGCTGAGAACCAGTGAAAACCACAGGTTTAGCCAGGTTCTCCAGCATATAACTGAGCGCCGAAGCAGAATATGCCATTGTGTCGGTACCATGCAAAACCACAAACCCGTCAAAGTTGCTGTAATTTTTTTCGATCGTTTCAGCCATCTTGACCCAAACATCCGGATCAATATTAGAGGAATCCTGAACAGGGTCGAAAGTCAGTGATTGCAGGTTGTAGCCAAATTTATTCAGTTCAGGAACATGTCTGGTTATATGGTTGAAATCGATCGGAACCAGTGCTCCTGTCACCGGGTCATGTATCATTCCGATGGTGCCCCCGGTATATATTATAAGTATGGAAATCTCTTTTTTCTTACTCATTGTATAATCATATATTAAAAAGNNCTTTTTCCTCTGAAGGGAACAGGAGCAAGATAAGGAGAATCGGTCTCCAGAATAATATTGCCTGGTCCTGCCTCCTCAACAATTTTATCCAGTCTTGAGTTTTTAAAAGTGACAGGCCCCCCGATACCAAGCATAAAACCCATGCCGACAGCTTTTTCAGCATCCTGGATGGTTCCGGAGAANNAGCCCGGAACTTATTGCGAACTCAACCTGCTGCCTGAATGCATCCATCTGCTCCTCCAGGAAGGTTTTATCCCAATACAAGTCGATACCGATTTCTCCGATCGCAATAAACTTATGTAGTAAGTATATTCTTTCAAGCTCCTTGATCTGAGCCTTAAAGTCTTTCATGACCGAGGTGGGGTGAAGCCCGGTCATGGGGTAACAAATATTTTTATATCTGTCAGCAGCAGAGAGCATGGATTCGACTGATTTTAAGTCGATATTAGGCAAAAGCAGCTTTACCACACCGCTGCTGACAGCTCTGTTAACCATCTCATCCCTGTCGGAATCAAATTCCGGCAGGTAGAGATGAGTGTGTGTATCGATCAGTTGCATTAAACAACCCCCTGTGCGATCATGGCGTTGGCCACTTTTACGAAGCCGCCGATATTAGCGCCGTCGACATAGTTTATGAAACCATCATCTTTTGTGCCGTATTTTACGCAGGTGCTGTGAATATTCTTCATTATAGTATGAAGCCTCTGGTCAACCTCCTCACGCGACCATGGAAGACGCATTGAGTTCTGTGTCATTTCCAGACCTGACGTAGCTACTCCACCGGCATTTGCAGCCTTGCCGGGGCCATAAAGGATCTTCGCATTGAGGAACACTTCGACTGCTTCCGGGGTTGACGGCATATTCGCGCCTTCCGATACACAAACGCATCCGTTTTTGACAAGGAGTTTTGCCTCCTCTTCGTTGATCTCATTCTGTGTGGCATTTGGCATTGCAATGTCGCACTTGATTATCCAGGGACGCCTGCCTTCAAAATATTCAACTCCGAATTTTTCGGCATACTCCTTAATCCTTCCCCTCCTGATATTTTTGAGGTCCATTATATAATTGAGCTTTTCGGCATCGATACCTTTCGGATCATAGATAAAACCGTTTGAATCTGAGGAAGTGACAACTTTACCGCCAAGCTGGGTAACCTTTTCAGTTGCGTATTGGGCAACGTTACCCGATCCGGAGATGCAAACCGTCTTTTTTTCGAAGCTTTCGCCCCGGGTGGCAAGCATTTCCTGTGCAAAATATGTGCTGCCATAGCCAGTTGCTTCCGGACGTATCAAAGAGCCACCCCATTCAATTCCCTTTCCGGTAAGAACACCGGTGAATTCATTTTTCAGTCTCTTGTACTGACCAAAGAGGAAACCTATTTCACGGCCGCCAACACCAATATCACCAGCCGGAACATCGGTATCTGCCCCGATATGACGGAATAACTCGGTCATGAAACTCTGGCAGAATCTCATAACTTCATTATCGGATTTGCCTTTCGGGTCGAAATCGGAACCTCCTTTTCCACCGCCCATAGGAAGCGTTGTAAGGCTGTTTTTAAATACCTGCTCGAAAGCGAGGAACTTCAAAATGCCAAGGTTTACGGTAGGGTGGAAGCGAAGTCCTCCCTTGTAGGGACCAATAGCGCTGTTCATCTCGATGCGGAAGCCGCGGTTGATCTGCACCTCTCCCTTGTCATCGAGCCACGGAACCCTGAAGATTAACGTCCTTTCCGGTTCTGCAATTCTCTCAAGGATCTTTGCATGTTTATACTTCGGATTTTCTTCGATAAAAGGAATAAGAGATTCTGAAACCTCCTGAACAGCCTGGTGAAATTCATTTTCGCCCGGGTTCTTAGCCTTTATCATGGCCATAAATTGTTGTACTCTCGGATCCATACAAAAAAGTTTTAGTTAAAGGTTTTCTGAAGGATAAAATTATTAAAATGATAATTGAAAAATCAAAATAATGATAAATAATTCACTCTTCACAGTAACTTTGACAGATATATAAATATCAGATTACCAGCCTTTAGCAGTTGTATTCAATACTTTGGAATTAAATACCCCCCGGAACAATATATTTGAAAGGAACTGTTATATTATGGTTGATAATATTAAGTTGTCCTGTATAGGTTCCCGGGGTAACATTTTATAAGTCCCTTGAATTCCATCTGGAGGAGTAGGGAGGATAGCTTATAGACCGGCAGGTCGAGAGTACGGCATATTGCGTCAATATTCAGCTCATTTTCCTTTGATAGGAGGTCGAAAATTGTTTTTTCAGTCTCATCCATCTCCGAAAAAAGAGTTTTCTGAACAGGAGGCCTGGAGTGCTCGGATTTCCAGTCAAGAAAGTATTCAATATCTTCAGAAGATCCGGCCAAAGCGGCTTTATTGCTCTTAATAAGACTATTACAGCCGGCAGACCATTGGTCATCGGGCCTGCCAGGCACTGCGAATACATCACGGTTATATGAATTTGCAATGTCGGCAGTAATAAGCGCGCCTCCCTTTATTCCTGATTCAACTACCAGCACCGCATCGGAGAGTCCTGCAATAATCCTGTTCCTCTTCAGGAAATTATTCCTTTCAGGCAGTGCATCCGACAGAAAATCAGAAAGGAGGCCTCCGTTTTTAAGCATAGCTTCGGCTGTTGAAGTATGTATAGACGGATAAATTGTTTTTAATCCATGTCCAAGAACACCTATAGTCGGAAGATTGAATGCCATGGCTGCCTTATGCGCCGCTATGTCAATGCCATAAGCCAGCCCGCTTACTATTACAAGGTCAGGATGACCCGCCGCTAGTCCGCCGATTATTTTGTCGCACATTTCTTTTCCCCTCGGGGTGGAGCTTCTGGTTCCTACCACACCCAGAATCTTGGAAGCATCCAGGCTGCAGTTTCCTTTATAAAAGAAAACCACGGGTGAATCATCGCATTGCCTTAATCTGAAAGGATAATCATTGTCGAGATAAAAAAAAGTTCTNNAGCTTACGGGCATTAATATCGCCGATATGTGGAATAAGTCCTAAAGCAATTTTATGCTTCAGTGAAACATTTTCTGGCATAGCACGAAGAATTGAGACATGTAAATATAAAAATAAAGTAGAGACGTGCAATTTGCACGTCTCTACTTTATTTTTTGAGGGTTATATTAGATTACCCCCATATCAAGCATTGAATTTGCAACCTTGAGGAATCCTGCGATGTTTGCGCCCTTCACATAGTCTACATACCCGTCTTCAGCCTTGCCGCACTTAACGCACTGACCATGGATATTCCGCATGATCTCATGAAGACGTTCATCTACCTCCTGCCTTCCCCATCTGAGTTTCATGGAATTCTGAGTCATCTCAAGTCCTGATGTAGCTACCCCACCGGCATTGACAGCTTTTCCAGGGGCAAATAATACTTTGTTCTTGTGAAATTCTTCCACAGCTTCAGGAGTGCATCCCATATTTGATATTTCGGCCACCAGCACGACGCCGTTTTTAATAAGAGTTTTAGCATCTTCACCGGTAAGCTCGTTTTGTGTTGCACAGGGTAAAGCTATATCGACCTTGACGTCCCATGGCCTTTTACCCTCATGGAATTCAACACCTTCAAAGGCATAAGAATAAGGTTTAACAATATCTTCGTTTGAAGCGCGGAGATCCAGCATATAATCGATCTTTTTGCCGGAGATTCCATCGGGATCATAAACATAACCATCGGGACCGGATATGGTGACAACCTTTCCGCCAAGTTCACTTGCCTTGAGAGCAGCGCCCCATGCCACATTACCAAACCCTGATATCGAAATAGTTTTGCCTTTTAATGATTCATTTCTGGTGGCGAGCATCTCCTGGGCAAAGTATATTCCTCCGAAACCTGTGGCTTCAGGTCTGATAAGCGAACCTCCCCAGTTGCTGCCCTTGCCCGTAATAACACCGGTATGATCGCCTTTAAGCTTTTTATACATGCCATAAAGAAATCCGATTTCACGGCCACCAACACCAATATCGCCGGCAGGTACATCAGTCTCGGGACCAATATGTTTCCACAGTTCCAGCATGAATGCCTGGCAAAAGCGCATAACCTCGGCGTCTGATTTTCCTTTGGGGTCAAAGTCAGATCCGCCTTTTCCGCCGCCCATAGGAAGTGTGGTAAGTGCATTTTTAAAGATCTGCTCAAAGCCGAGGAATTTCAGAATTGAGAGGTTTACGCTGGGGTGGAAGCGAAGGCCTCCTTTATAAGGGCCGATAGCATTATTAAACTGAACCCGATATGCGAGATTCACTTTAACGTTACCTTCATCATCGACCCAGGGAATCTTAAACATCAGCACGCGGTCGGGTTCAATGATCCGTTCAATGATATTTGCCGTTTCAAACTGGGGATTTTCATTATAGACTTCCTCTATCGATTCAAGCACTTCCCTTACTGCCTGTAAATACTCAACCTCTCCGGGATGTTTCTTCTCGAGGTTGTTCATTATCTTATCTACATTCATAGTAAAAATATTTTAAGTTAATATTTCAGATTTGACAATTCAAAGTTGCCCTCTGGTTTATTCATTAAAAATGATTTAACTCATATTAGCGGGTTAAATCATTTAAGATTGAGGAGCGCACTGGTTGAGTGCATGAATGAGCCTGACCTGCTGATCCTTTGTGAGAGCGCTGATAAATATAGGGGGAAATTTTGCCACTCCCTGGGCCAGTTTCTGAAAAAGGATTATGCTTTTGTTCAACCCGAAATATTTTGATTCAATTTTGAATCCGGCGAAGGTGCCTTTGTTTATTTCGACGCTATTCTTTTTCCCTCCGACGATACCCGCTGAAAAGTATTTGAAAACAATGTCATTACTATCGTCGGAATAGAACACAAACTGGTAATTCAGGATCATTGGCAGTAATGCAATGAATATCCATATTATTACCAGGATTAGGGTCCATATTGAATCGTCAAGTCCAAGAATCGGAGATTTGATCAGTTTGGCAACATAAATAACTCCTACCCAGGCAAGCAGAAGGACTGTTGCAAAGAACAGTTTGATCCTTACGCCGATAATTGTTTTGCTGTTGTCGAAAGTCATAGGCTTTAATTTTAGTAAACTTAACCCCTTTTATTCAGAAAACCTTGGCGGATAATGAGAAAAATATCATGCTGCTTCACATCCTTTTTTTTCTAAAGAACTTCACCATTATCTCCCTGCACTCGTCTTCAAGTATCCCATGTAAGACTTTTGTCTTCGGGTGGAGAAGCTGATCTTTTATTTTTGTATAGCCTTTTTTTTCATCGTCAGTCCCATAAACAAGTATAGGTGCCTGGCTCCATCCTATCGCCCCGGCGCACATGGCACAAGGTTCAACAGTCACATAGAGAGCACAGTCTGTAAGGTATTTCCCTCCAAGCCAGTTCGCAGCAGCAGTTATTGCCTGCATCTCGGCGTGAGCTGTAGGATCCTTCAGCGTCTCGGTGAGATTATGAGCCCGTGCAATTATCGCATCATTAAGGACAACCACCGCACCTACCGGAACTTCCTGCTTTTCGTACGCTTTCATTGCCTCCGCAAGAGCAGCTCTCATGTACTTTTCATGCTTGTTTTCAGCCATACAGGTCCGTTAATAAGCCAAAAGTATGAAGAAATCGGGACTATTGACATCCGGATTATTTCTTATTTTTGCTGAAATTATAAAAGAAATAAAATGTACAGGACACATACATGCGGAGAGCTGACAACAAAAGATACTGCAAAGAATGTCACTTTGTGCGGTTGGATTCAGAAATCGAGAGACCTAGGAGGAATGACATTTGTCGATCTCCGCGACAGGTACGGGATAACCCAGCTCGTATTTAATATGGAGACTGATTCTGAGCTATGCGGGCAGGCAAGAAAACTGGGCCGGGAATTTGTAGTTCAGGCTTCCGGAAAAGTAAGGGAACGAAGCAACAAGAATATGAAGATCGCTACGGGAGAGATTGAGATTGAAGTTTCCAGGCTTGTAATACTGAACCGCAGCGAACTGCCGCCATTTACAATTGAGGAGGAGACCGACGGGGGCGAAGAGCTCAGAATGAAATACCGCTATCTCGACCTGAGAAGAAGTTCAGTGAAGAACAATATAATGTTACGTCACAGGGTGTCGCAGGAGGTCCGAAAATATATGGATTCAATAGGATTTGTAGAGATTGAAACGCCGATTCTTATTAAATCGACACCCGAAGGAGCTCGCGACTTTGTGGTGCCGAGCAGGATGCTGCCCGGCACTTTCTACGCCCTGCCGCAGTCGCCCCAGACGCTGAAGCAGCTGCTTATGGTTGCAGGCTTTGACAAGTATTATCAGATAGTGAAATGTTTCCGGGATGAGGATCTCAGAGCCGACAGGCAGCCGGAATTCTCGCAGATAGACTGCGAAATGTCATTTGTCGAAAGAGATGATATACTGGATACTTTCGAAGGACTTGCAAAGTATCTCTTCAGGCAGGTGAAAGCAGTTGAATTCATTGAACCCTTCAAAAGACTTTCTTATATCGAAGCAATGTCAAATTATGGCTCCGACAAGCCTGATCTGCGTTTTGGGATGAAATTCCAGGAGCTTAACACAATCGTAAAAGGACATGGATTCCAGGTTTTTGACAGTGCCGAATATATCGGGGGAATTTGTGCAGAAGGATGTGCAGATTACTCCAGGAAACAGCTCGATGAGCTTACTGAATTTGTAAAGCGTCCCCAGATTGGAGCAAAAGGTATGGTTTATCTGAAATACAGTACCGACGGACTAAAATCATCGGCAGATAAATTCTTTTCACCTGAAGAACTAAAAAAATGGGCCGCTGCAATGAATGCCAGGGAGGGAGACCTTATTCTTATCCTTGCTGGTGAAAGAAAGAAAACCCTTACAGCGTTGTCTGAGCTGAGGCTGGAGATGGGAAACAGGCTTGGGTTAAGGAAGAAGGATATTTTTGTTCCTTTATGGGTGGTCGATTTTCCGCTGCTGGAGTGGGATGAGGAGACTAAGCGATATTACGCGATGCACCATCCCTTCACCTCGCCAAAACCGGAAGACATTCACCTGATGGAGAGCGATCCTGGCAAAGTGAGGGCCAATGCTTACGACCTTGTGATCAATGGCGTTGAGATCGGAGGCGGTTCAATTAGGATTCACGATGCTTCAGTTCAGAAGCTTATGTTTAAAGTTCTTGGATTCACGGAGGAAGAGGCAAATATTCAGTTCGGATTCCTGCTCAACGCATTCAAATACGGAGCACCACCGCATGGTGGAATTGCTTTCGGCTTCGACAGGTGGGTTGCCATGTTTGGCGGGCAGGATTCAATCCGCGATTTCATAGCCTTCCCAAAAAACAATTCGGGAAGGGATGTAATGCTTGATACTCCATCGGAAATATCAGATCAACAGCTTAATGAGCTGATGATCCAGATAAAAAAGAATAAGTAACCAGGATTTATTTTCTATCGGAAGTCCCTTTCAGGTGTATAAGTATTACGCCATTGGCCCCTCTTGACCCGTAAATAGATGCCGAAGCACCTTTCAGCACCTCGACTGATTTTACTTGAGTGGGTTGAATGTCATCAATAGTGGATACTATTGTCCCATCTAAAACAAGCAGCGGTTGATTGTTGGAATTTGGGGAACCCGTTCCTTGTATCGTAACGCTCTTTCCAATCACCTGGAGCCCGGGCACAGCGCCTTTCAGCATATCATAAATATTTGAATAGCTGGCATATTTGTCTTCCATTGTGCTCACCTTGTTAACCTGCGAATTGATATCCTTCCTTTCGGCTGTACCGTAGCCGATATTTACCCTCTCGTTATTAAGAGGTTTTTCAGGCTGGTTATTCCGGATACCATTAAGTGAAACATTTATTGAAGTCTGTCCTCCTATCTCAGCTTCTCCAGTTCCGCTGGTGAGAGTAAACACAGTTAGTAATTGTGCATCTGCCTTTGTCTTTACTTTGTAATAACCCTTGCTGTCAGTAAGAATATTCGTGTTTTTCTTATCGATCAGGATCATCGCTCCAGGAACAGGACCATGGTTTGCATCGGTGACATAACCGGAAATGAATACTTTTTTGTTATTGCTTTTTTGTCCGTCAAGATTAAAATAAAAAACTGACAGGAGCAGCGCCAGGGAAAGGACCTTCAATTTCATGATTAAATATTTTGTTTATTGACTTTAAATTCGGGATAAAATAAAGTTTCCTATTTTTCGCCTCCTTTAAGAAGGGTGACGCTGATAATGCCATTTGCTCCTTCGGTTCCATAAATAGTGGCTTCACTGCCTTTAAGCAATCTTATAGATTTTACTTCCTGGGGATTTATGTAATCAAGGCTGGGAACAATGTGCCCATCCACAACAAATAAGGGTGTAGTGCTTCCAAGAAAGGAGTTCGGCTGCTGAACCACGATGCTCCTCCCTGAAACAAGCACTCCAGGAATCTCTTGCCTAATCATCTCATAAATATCGGTATAGATGTTTACCTTCTTAACTTTTTGTTTCTTACCTGACAAGTAGATATTGCTTCCAGTTATAAAACGGGGCAGATCCCTGGTTTTTGGGTCCAATATAAGATTAATGCTTTCCTGACCATTAATATCAGCCTCGCAAAATCCGAATTTCGGCGACCAGACAAAAATTTTCTTTGAATCCTGGTTAACCTTTACCTTATAATTCCCGAGGTCATCAGTTCCGCAACTGGTATAGATACTGTCCACAAAGATTTGTGCGTCAGTAACCGGTTTATTATCAGCTGTGGTGACAACGCCACTGATTGAAAGTTTCTTTTTATCCTTTGAATGGGATTTTTGACTATTTGCAGTTAAAGAAATGCAAAAAACTAAAAGGATCGAAATAAAAATTCTGGTCTTCATGATTAATGGTTTAGTAATTAATGCAAGTTAATATTAAGAGTAGAAATGAGCAAATCTTTCAAGGAATAATTGTATTGCCAATAAGAGTGGCTGAGGTTGATCTCTCAATTTTCACATTGACATAATTACCTGCCTTTATATTCCCTTTTGGAAATACCACTACCTTATTCTGGGATGTTCTTCCTGAGAGATGCTCTTCAGATCTTTTCGAAGTTCCTTCTGCCAGAACCTCAAATGTTTTTCCGACATCATTTCTTTTTGAATGTGCCGAGAGCCTGTTCTGCAGATAGATTATTTCATTCAACCTTCTTGTCTTTATTTCTTCGGGAACGTCGTCTTTAAGTTTTCGGGCGGCTTTTGTACCTGGCCTCTCACTGTATTTGAACATGTATGCGAAATCAAATCCCGCCCATTCCATTAGTGAAAGAGAGTCCTGATGGTCCTCTTCAGTTTCGGTGCAAAATCCGGTAATCATATCGGTCGAGAGTGCGCAATCAGGAATAATTGAGCGAATAGCCCTGATACGATCCATATACCAATCCCTTGTATATTCCCGGTTCATGAGCTTCAGTATACGGCTGCTTCCGCTCTGAGCCGGAAGATGAATATGTTTGCAGATATTGTCATGACGGGCAATGGTTTCAAGCAGGTTGTCAGATAGATCTTTGGGATGCGATGTGGAAAACCTCACGCGAAGAATAGGACTTACCATCGCTGTTAATTCCAGTAGTTCAGCAAACCCGGTGGTTTTATCAGCGCATTTCCAGGAGTATGAATCGACATTCTGCCCCAGGAGTGTGACCTCCCTGTACCCGTTTTTAAATAATTCCTGCACTTCATGGATAATTGATTCCGGATCGCGGCTTCTCTCAGCTCCCCTTAAGTACGGAACAACGCAGTAGGCGCACATATTATTGCAACCGCGCATGATGGATACGAAAGAAGAAACTCCGTTTTTATCCATCCTGACAGGTGAAATATCGGCATAAGTCTCTTCACGTGAAAGCAGCACATTGACTGCTTTGTGTCCATCCCCGGCTTCATCTATAATCATGGGCAACTGCCGGTATGCATCAGGACCCACGACAATATCGACAAGCTGTTCTGTTTCAAGGAGCTGCTCCTTAAGCCTTTCAGCCATGCATCCCAGCAGCCCGACAATCAGGTCCTTCTTTTTCTTTCTGAGATGTTTTATTGTTCTGAGCCTGCTCCAGACACGCTGTTCGGCGTTATCCCTTATAGAACATGTATTGATAAGGATAAGATCAGCATCATTAATATCCGCTGAAAGCTTAAATCCATGTTCCGAGAGAATGGAGACAACAACCTCGCTGTCAGCGACATTCATCTGGCAGCCGTATGTCTCTATATATACTTTCTTTACCACTGAAAGATTTGTTATAGTTTTATAGATCCTAAATATAGTTTAAAGGCAACCGGCTTGTGGCAACCGGTAACCGGAAAATTCAAGAAAGGCCTGTTATCGGTCGACGGTTATCTGCTGCCCAATATTCGTGCCACAAAATTATAAAGTATGATCGATGTATTAAAGAAATATTTAATTTTGCATTCATAATATTTAAAACATATTGTATGTCAGGTCACAATAAATGGTCCACCATTAAAAGGAAGAAAGGGGCTACTGATGCCAAGCGAGGAAAGAAATTTACTAAGATTATCAAGGAGATAGTCATTGCAGCAAAAGAGAGTGGAGGAGATCCGGATACAAACGCCAGGCTGAGGCTTGCTGTGCAGAATGCAAAGGGTGCGAACATGCCAAAGGATAATATTGAAAGAGCTATCAAGAAGGCAGTTGGAGCTGATGCGGTAAGTTATATTGAAACATCATTTGAGGGCTATGCACCTCACGGCATTGCGGTCTTTGCCGAGTGCCTTACTGATAATAACAACAGGACAGTTGCTTCGATCCGGTCGGCTTTCAATAAATATGGCGGAAACCTTGGTACTAACGGTTCGCTTGCCTTCCTCTTCGACAGGAAAGGTATCTTCACTATTAAGAACGAAGGCATTTCACTGGAGGACATTGAACTTGAAATGATAGATGCAGGTGCTGAAGATTTTAATGTCGATAGCGATACAATTACCATTACCTGTGCCAAAGAAGATTTCGGAAGCTTGAGTAAAAAACTCAGCGAGCTTGACATTGAACCTGAAGAGGCAGCCTTGAGAAGAATCCCGAACGACACCAAAAAGCTAGATGTTGAATCTGCAAAAAAGGTTCTCAGATTCATCGAAGTCCTTGAAGATGATGATGATATCCAGAATGTTTATCATAATCTTGAGATGACCGACGAATTGGCTGCGGCTCTCGAGTAGAACTGAAGTCCATGAAAAGAATACTTGTTATTTCGCTGGTTGTTTTCATTGGAATCTCCTGCAAAAAGGAGCATAGCAGCTTTTTATGGGAGAAGTCATTTGGTCCCGGTTATGCTTACTATATTTCATCTTCTCCCGATTCCGGCATTGTTGCCTGCGGGGAAGTAAGCGAAAATCCCTTCCTCTTAAGACTCTCTAAAGAAAAAAATACAATTGTGGAATATACTTCCGAACGGAATGGTTTATTCAACAGAGCCTGGTACGATACTTCAGTGTTCGTAGCCTCTGGCAGCAGCAACGGTAAGATGCTTCTTGCAGCGATCAGTAAGAGTGGCAACAAACTATGGGATACGACTATATCAGCAGGATTCAATATTGATTTTACCAGGTTATGCTATTCAGGTTCAGGAAGCTTTATTGCAGTCGGAACCGCCAGCGCTGAGTCATCCGGCTCCGCTGCAACAGGGCTCTTGTTTCTGCAGTTCGATACAGCGGGCAAGGTTCTCAGGAGAAAGGACGTGACGTCCACGGGCTTTATCTCGGCTGGTGATCCGGTTATTGATGCATCAGGCAATATTTACATCCCCGTTACCAGGAATAATACTGGCATGAAGCCTAAAGCTTCAGTATTAAAATTTAATGTGGACCTGAATCAACTATGGGTAACAGATATTTATAATAACCCTGGCTTCAGTTCATCAGCCAATGGGGCAATATCCGACGATGCTGGTAATATTTATATATGCGGGGGAACGGAGGTGTCAGGCACTTCAGGATCCCTCGAAAATTCATTTGCAGCATCATTGGGAAGCGCGGGCAATATAATCTGGAAAAAATACCTGGAGGATTCAAATTCCGGGAGCGCTATGCTGATAAATAATTCTGACATCCTGATGACGCTAAACAGTGACTGCTTTATCATAGATATGACAAGTTATAATGAAGTAAAAGATTCTGTTGCCATTGTCGGGGTTACAAGGTGGTTCAGCGCATGCGACCCTTATGATACAGATGCTTTCGGATCGGACTTTGATATCGATCCTGAAGGAAATATAATTGTTGCCGGTTCGCTTGGCGGAAAATTTTACCTGGCAATTAAACCATCTTCACAATAACAGCTATCTTTGCCGAATGTTTCGAAAAACATTTTTGCTTTTTGTGACTTCACTTCTTACGGCAGGATTCTGCGCATCTCAGCCATTTGTAAAAACCGCTGATCTCTTTAAGAGAAACGAATCCGCAGGTAAACTGAACATAATCCAGAATCAGGCTGTTGATACATTGTTAAGCCGTTATATTCTTTTTGGTAAAAAGCAGCGAACTCTGGATGGAGTCCAGGGAATGCAGGGTGTCCGGATACAGATCTATTACAGCTCGGTCAGGAACGCCTCTGATGAATCAGCTAAAACCGCGCAAAAATTTTATGATAAATTCCCGGATATCAATTGTTACACCGAGTTCCAGAAACCAGGCTGGTATATGGTAAGAGCGGGCGACTACAGATCCAAAATAGATTGCTATAAGGATCTTATTATGATCAGAAAGGAATTTCCGGATGCATATTGGATACCTGCCGTGATTAATTTTCCCGACCTGATTAAAAAATAATTATGAGTGACCCGATAAAACATGAATGCGGCATAGCGATGTTAAGATTGCGGAAGCCCATTGAATTCTATATTGAGAAATACGGAACCTGGGATTATGGCCTCCAGAAAATGTACCTGATGATGGAGAAACAGCATAACAGGGGCCAGGACGGAGCAGGTATTGCCGGGATTAAGCTCAACGTGGAGCCCGGTAACAGATATATTTTCAGGCAGAGATCGAACAGGTCAAATCCTATAAAGGAGATATTCGGCCTTATTTATGAGGATATTGAAAAAATCACCGCAGCTCATCCGAAAGAATCTAACACTGCTTCATTTGTTAAGGACAATATTCCATTTGCATGTGACATTTATCTGGGGCATTTGCGATATGGAACCTATGGAAGTTATAATATCGACTATGTACATCCGGTGAGCCGCGAGAATAACTGGAAATCAAAAAACCTCGTTATGGCCGGGAACTTCAATCTCACTAATGTGGGAGAAGTTTTCTCCAGCCTTATAAGCCTGGGCCAGACCCCGGTAGATTTTTCCGATACTGTCACCATTCTCGAAAATATAGGTCACAGGCTTGACGAGGAAAACGAACGTCTCTTCAGACAATTCAAGGAACAGGGATTTTCCAAGAAGGAGATATCTCCGATGATAGAAAATAACCTTGACCTCGTAACAATCCTTTCTAAAGCAAGCCGCAACTGGGATGGCGGTTATGCAATGGCAGGAATGGTCGGTCATGGCGACGGCTTTGTAATGAGAGACCCGGCTGGCATCAGGCCTGCTTTCTATTATATTGATGATGAGGTGGTTGTGGTGGCTTCTGAAAGGCCGGTAATTCAGACTATTTTCAATGTCAGGACAGATAATGTAATGGAATTGCCTCCGGCTCATGCTCTGATCATAAAAGCAACAGGCGAAGTTTCTGTCGATAAAATAAGGGAAGAGTCAGAGATACGGAAATGCTCCTTTGAAAGAATTTATTTTTCAAGAGGGACTGACAAAGCGATTTACCGCGAAAGAAAGAAGCTGGGCGAACTGCTTACATATACCGTGCTCAAAGCTGTTGACTATGATCTTGACAATACTGTTTTTTCCTATATTCCGAATACAGCCGAAAGCGCCTTTTACGGCCTGATAAAGGGGGTGGAGGATTACCTGAATCAGTCAAAGATTGAGACCATAATCGACAAAGGCAAAACACTTACCAGGGAAGCGCTTGAAACCATTATTAACAGGAGACCCCGGGTCGAAAAAATTGCTGTTAAGGATGCCAAGCTCAGAACCTTCATAACTGAGGATGCAGGCAGGGATGATCTCGTAGGACATGTTTATGATGTAACATACGGTGTGATCCGACGGGGTAGAGATAATCTCGTTGTGATAGACGACTCCATTGTGAGAGGAACAACTCTTAAGAAAAGTATCATAAAGATCCTTGACCGGCTCGATCCCAGGAAAATAGTGATAGTATCTTCATCTCCGCAGCTGAGGTACCCCGATTGCTATGGCATTGATATGGCAAAGCTTGGTGACCTTATTGCTTTTAGGGCTGCCATTGAATTGCTGAAAGATAATGGTAAGGAAGACCTGTTGAAGAAAATCTACAAAGAAGCCAAAAAAGAGAATCAGAAGCCTGTTGAAGAAATTAGGAACTTGGTAAGGGAGATCTACAAGCCCTTCAGTCCTGATGAGATTTCAGGGAAAATCTCTGAGATGCTGAGGCCTGAAGAAATAAAAGCTGAAGTTGAGATTGTCTTCCAGTCAATTGAAGGTCTTCACCAGGCATGTCCGGGACACACGGGAGACTGGTATTTCACAGGTAATTATCCGACACCAGGTGGCAATAAAGTTGCCAACCAGTCATTCATTAATTATATCGAAGGAAGGAACGTTAGGGCCTACTGATGATCGTGTGTAAACCATGTGATCATGAAATCCTTTTTGTATGAGGCGAGATGCCTGTTGATTTTCTCAACGTAAATATCTCTTAATGTGATCATTATGCCGGTCTCCTCAACTTCACCGAATTTATGATTGATAAAGGTGCCGAAAGTGCGCATAGTTGGAGAGAGATTCATATATGCATTTATTAGTGGTGGAATTGTTTCACCTAATTTTCTTACCTCAGATGAAAGAGTTTTGTAATTTGTCTTGTACCTCCAGCTTGAGAAAAGCTTTTTCATCTCATCAGTATGGAGATCAATATTTGCCGGATCTTTAGGCGTAACCAGGTTATCAGGATCATCGAAGTGTTTTTTCAGAAAGTAAAGAATCATGTTTCTTGCATTCTGGTTGAAATGCGGATACATGGTCACTTTACCGAAAAGATATTTAAGATGGTGATTATCAAGAATAATTGCTCCAAGACCGTCCCACAGGTTGTCAAGGGCAAAGAGGCTCTTCCTGCCAAGGGTGCGTGACTGGTAATCAGGAAGCACAAATGACCTGCCGAGCTCCATCATGTGGGGATAATATTTTGTAAGGAATTTCTCCGAGAAATTAAAGTAGGATGATGAAGCAAGTTTTGTGATATCGCAATTCAGACAACCTTTAGGAGGAAAATAAAACCGGTAACCGCCGACAACAGCTTTGTTCTCGGGATCCCATACGATAAGCTGCTGCTGCGGATCCTCCTTAGCAGTATCAAAACTATCAATATCGAGTGCATGACCGGTACCGCCCCTTGCGTGACGGAAAGTAATCTCCCTGACCCTTCCGATTTCCTGCATGAGGACCGGTGAACTGTTGTTGTCAAAAACGTAGACCTCGTTATTGCTGTTATTGGTTTTACGCAGGAGCCTATCTTTAGTTAGCTCTGCAATAATCTGGTCTATTGGTGCCTGGTCAGGAATAAGTTCCATCTGGAATTATTATGAAAGTATTTTCTATTAAAAAAATGAAGGGTGCAAGTTAATCTTTTTTTTAAATTCTGCCGGGAGAAAAGATTCCAGCTCATATGATTTTGTCTTTACCCAGTCTGCCCACTCTGTGGCAGATCGCGAATTATCAAATGTCTGCCAGGGAATGGGTTTTCCGAACACAAGCAACAGATCCTTCCCTTTCTGCCGGAACATCTCACCGGGAAGATAAAGCATCTCAATATTCGCCTTGATCCCTATAAAAGTCCTGATGTTTGAGAGGTTGTAGAAGAAGCTGGAATTTCTGCCGGAGAAAAAAGCCGGCACTATATCACGCTTATGCTGTACTGCTTTGGATATAAAACTTTTATGCCATCTCAGGTCTTTTATCACTCCCTTTTTTTCCCTGGAGCAAAGACCTGCCGGAAAATATAAAATCTGGCTCTCTGAAGCATATGTATCTTCCAGTCTCTTTATTGCCTCCTTTGCCTGTCCTCCGTGCTTGTTCACCGGCAAAAAAATCCCTGATAAATTCCGGAGATTCATGAGGATATCATTTACGGGAAATTTAATGTCGCTGAAGTGTTTCGAAAGCTCGTTCATGAATACCAGACCATCAAGGCCTCCCAGAGGATGGTTTGAAACAAAAAAATACCTGCCGGCTGAAGGAATATTTTCCTTCCCGAACACCTGATATGTTATTCCCATGAAATCAAGAGAAGCCTTAATGAACTCAGCATCCTTCAGATGTCCATATTCCCTTAGGATATGGTTTAATTCATCCTGGTGAATTATCCGTTTCAGGTAGTTAATTACGAAGTGTGGAACTGCTTTTGCCAAAGAGGGATTTTTAGATCGTATGACATCACCAACGTCAATTTTCAGGATTTCTTTTTTATCTGA
>PMBC01000111.1:0-1071 GCA_003152835.1 Bacteroidales bacterium
TGCAGCAGCTTCCTTTCAGGAAAAAAATGTCATTTACAGGACTCTTGGAAAAACGGGATTGAAGGTCCCTGTGATTAGCTTTGGCGTTATGCGTTCAGATAACCCGGGTCTCTGTAAAGCTGCATATGACAAGGGTGTCAGGCTCTTCGACACGGCAAACGGTTACCAGGGCGGTAATAATGAGCTCATGCTTGGTAAATTCTTTAAAGATTACAAACGCGATTCTTTCATAGTCGCGACAAAGGTAAAACCCGGGACCGACAGGGATGGCAAGCCCACCGACCAGGCAACACCTGAGAAGTTCCTGGAAATGTTCAATACCAGCCTCTCCAGGCTCCAGATGGATTATGTCGATATTCTCTATATTCACGATGTAAGTAATCCTGAACTCCTTGAATATAAGCCTATTGTTAATGCAGTTAAAAAGCTGAAGAAAGAAGGCAAAATCAGGTTCATGGGATTTTCCACACACAGGAATGAACCTGCCGTGATCAATGCCGCGGCCGAAACTGATAACTGGGATGTTATTCTGACTCAGTATAATTACAAAGTTGCATATCTTGCCGACCTGAACAGCGCAATAAAAAAGGCCGGAGGCGCAGGCATAGGCATTGTTGCCATGAAAACCCTGGCAGGCGGAGGGTACCTCGACCGGGAGAGAACTAAACAGATGAACACCACGGCTGCTCTGAAATGGGTCCTTTCAAACCCGGATGTTCATACTACTATCCCGGGAATGACAAACTTTGATCAGCTTGACCTGAACGTAAAAATTCTGGAGGATATCAGTCTTAACGATCAGGAAAAAAATGACCTTCTTGCTGATAATTCAGTCCCCGGACTGCTATGCTCAGGCTGCAGGCAATGTGTGCCGTTATGCCGGAAGAATCTGCCTGTGCCGGACCTGATGAGGGCTTATATGTATGCCTACGGATATTCAATGCCCTATATGGCTCAGAATCTCCTCGCAGAACTTGGCACTAATGCCGATCCGTGCAGTAATTGCGGGTCATGCAATATAGAATGTTCCAGAAATTTCAGTATACGGGAAAGAATCTCTGATGTGTCCAG
>PMBC01000111.1:1109-13243 GCA_003152835.1 Bacteroidales bacterium
TTCATCGATGGAGCCGCCGATACTTATGTTGCCCTTGGATTTGTTGATCTGCATGTAGCAGAATACAAGAAGGGCAAAGAGGTTATCAAGCTCGAAATCTACCATCACAGCGATCATACCATGGCATTCGGTATATATGCCTCAGAACGTTCTTCAACCTTCAGGTTTATAAACCTTGGTTCACAAGGCTACGTTATCGGCGGCGCAATTAATTTTTTCAAGGGAAATTACTATGTAAAGATCAGGACATTTTCAGAAAAGCCTAAAACGCTTCATGCCGAAGAGTCACTGGCAGCAAGGGTGGAGAATATGCTGGGAGGTGAAACGGAAATGCCGGCACTGCTTTCAAAATTCCCTGACGAAAACAGAAAAGTCAACGAAGAGACATTTATTAACGAAAGTGTACTGGGTCACGAGTTCCTGAAAAAAGCTTTCAAGGCAGAGTATACTATTGGCAGCGACAACTTCAGTATTTACCTGATAAAATTCAATTCGTCTGAGGCTGCGCTAAAAACAGGTCAGGCATATCTTTCTGCTGCCGGTGTTGAACAGGTGGAATCCAGTAATGTGAAATGTGTTCTTACTGACGGGTACAACGGAACAGTTTTTCTCTCCTGGTATGAAGATACGATGGTAATAATTTCCGGACTGGCAAAAGACCAGGCCGACATTGCTGAAAAATATACATCAGCAATTATTAAGTAAAGTATCAGGAAAACCAGGGCCTCTGCCTGTTCTTCAGTTCTGATAAAACCTTGCACGCAGTATTGACGTCATCGACTATCTGAAAGTCAAACATTCCGACACAGATAAAATCGGCCCCGTTCTCGAATGCAAAGCGGAATCCGTCTTTTGGCTCAATAGCACCACCTGCAAGCACCTTAAATGCAATCCATGGCTTGTTTATGCCTCTCATGAGATCAGATGTCTTTTCATGAAAGAGGTCGAACATATTATCATGTATCATGTCGTGATCAGTGTACCTTTTATAATCGACACTCCATTCGACTCTCTGGGATTCGGGATGAGCTGACCAGTAATTATCGTTGTGGTGCGTTTTGACATAATAATCGGCAGGAATACCTTCGTTTTCCACCGCTTTAATCACCTCCAGGGAATGAGCCCCGATTCCTGCCAGGTATCCTTTCTTTTTAATGTACTCAATTGCTTCCCCGAGCTTTTTTACATTCCCCTCCCGGACGTATCTGTCGCCTTCACCTCCCTGTATATACAGCGTATTGGCTCCATTGCCGATTGCCTTGTCAATGTCACCGAAAAAATCTTCAGGTTTAAGGTATGTCTGGCATATTGATTTCATCTTCCCGTTATAGAGCTTGAGGTATTTGTTGAATATCGGGTAATCGGAGTTGGTGATAAAAGTTGCATTTATTCCTGCCATTTCAGCCAGGTGAAAGGTCTCCAGTATCTTCTGATTGGTATTGTAAGCCTTGAAGAGAGTGTTTGCATATATCAGGTCGCGCGCATGAGCCCATCCGCCGATCAGGTTGCAGCCCATTATCATCCTCGTAATCTCGAGATTGCCCAGTTTCCCTTTCGGAAGTTCTCCTGTGAGATCCGAAACATGCTTATATGTTACCGAAGGCATTGTTGCTCCTGAAATTGCATCTGCTCCCGGTTCTGATAATTCTCTGAGATAGGCCCCTGCAAAACCTGCAAGGAAAGGCAATCCGGCAAGCCCTTTCAGCAACTCCCTTCTCTTATTCACAGGCTCGGGAACAGGCTCAGGTTCATTTGCAGCTGGCTTAATTTGGTTCTTATTCTTTTTAAGAAGCATATCCAGCCCGAAGAAATTGCCGGACCTGGTAAAAACCAGTACAAGAAGAGCGGCAAGTTCTATCAGGTTCTTGTTGACAATAAGATAGCTTCCTTCGGTTACCGCACCATAGCTGTAACCTCCAAAAGGAGGGTAGGCAAGGTAATACATTGAAAGCATGATTATCCCGGCCCATGAAGCAAGCCTGGTAAATATTCCGAGCATCAGTGCAAGACCTACTGCAGTCAATCCCCAGGCATTGAGGAAATCAATGATATGTATCCCTGCAGAGCCTGAGGCTATCCAGCGGAAGATATCGCCGAAGATCCACCTTGAGCCTTCAAGGTACGGCCTTGCACTCCAGGCGGGATCGAAAAGCTTTATCAGCCCCTCATAAAGGAACTGCCATCCGATAAGTATTCTTAATAATGCAAGTAATACAGGGACAATTTTATTTCTGGAAAATATCTGACTCATATTACTTATTAGATTTTAAATGTATTATACTTTAAATATCCTTCAGCCCTCAGCCTGACGCCATCAGCCTTTAATACAGATATCTGTGGCATTCCGAACAATTTGCTTCCTTCCAGGCAGTTCCTATGTCGACAGGATGATGAAATTCAAGAGTTCCTCTGATGGTGGAATATTGCATATTATCAGGCTTTCCCTGCCCCATTATGGTATGACAAAGATTACAATCCCTGCTGATCTTTTTACCATTCTCTGATGTAAAGGCATCATTATGACATCTGAAGCAGCCTTCAGTTTCGAGGTGTCCAATATGCTCGGGATAAGCATCATATGTCACTTTCATACCCGGAAATGTATTCTGGCTGAAAGAATGCTGAATTGATTCCACCGACTCATTGATCATTGCACTATGATCAGCAAAAAAGCCGGGATAGCTTGTTTTATAGTAATTTAAGATTCCATCTTTAATCTGTAAGAATGCGGTATCCTTACTTGTGAATGTATTCCTGAGAATTCCCATAGCTGTCTTCTTGATAAAGGGGATCTCTTTTCGGATAGTCCCGGTAACCATAGCCTTATCGAAATAAACAGGAGGCGAATTATAGTTGTGCGAAGGTCTGTTATGGCAATCTATACAATCCATGAATCTGGTTTCGGATGCAGTGATCAGACTGTCAGAAACAGGTGTTTCCGGATTTTTAAATATTGTAACTTCTCCAGTATTTGTATTTGTGTACTTCACATAAGTAATTACTTCACGCTTATCATTCTCTGATATGTATTCAATTTTTACGGAGGGATTTATATGCCAGTGGATGCCTTCATTAAATCCGGGTTCCTTATATTCCGGACCTATTTTCATCTGAAGCATTATATCCCATTCAGAGTTAAGGGAATCTGCAAGAAAATACCTGTTGGTCTGGAGAGTCCTGGAATAGAATTTCTGCGGCCAGTGACATTTTTCGCAGGTCTCCCTGGCCGGACGAAGGTCATGCAATGGTGTTTCAATAGGTGAGGGGTATGTTTTTGTTAAGACTGCATATACCTGGTGTAAACCCGATAATTTGGATTTCACATACCACGATGCCCCTGATCCGACATGACACTCGACACATGTAACATTTGCATGAGGAGAATTATGATATGCCGTATATTCCGGTTCCATAACCTTGTGGCAGAGCGCGCCGCAGAATTCAACCGATTCGGTAAGATGATAGGCTTCAAAGCTTCCATATGTGGAAAGAAACAGTACAATTATTGTCAATACAGTAAAGATAATAAATGCATTTCTATGCCTCGGGTCATTTAAATCAACTACCGGTAATCTTTTCTTTTCATTTTCAGAAGCTCCTTTTTGTCTTTTCCTTGTCAGTATTATGCCGAAAGGGATCATAATTAAACCCAGGACAAAGAATCCCGGCAGGATTATATAAATAAATAATCCAAGGTTTGTATTGCTCTTGTTGAATATAGTTGAAATAATAAATAGCACGATGATAAGCAACAGGTTCAGTCCTGAAATTAATGATCCGATTATCGTAATCCAGTTTCTATAGGCAGAAGATAGTTTCATAAACTGATAGATTTACCTGATTAGGTATCAGTAAATATAAAAAATAATCAGATACTTCTCCAATTCTGTGTTAAGTATCAGATTTTTCTGCCGGAATTAAGCAGGAGTCAGTAGATCACTCTTCCAGAAGGTACTTCTCTATCAGATCTCTAAGTTCATCATATGAGTTGACAACCGGAAGATCGTTGTGATCATCGATCACATTCTGAGGCGGTCTGTACAGTATGCCAACTTCGGCTTTTCTTAACATATCAATATCATTATATGAATCGCCGATAGCAATTACTTTATAACTAAGATTCTGCAGAGCTTCGGCAACTTTCATCTTGCCATTCTCCTGGCGCAGATTATAACCGGTGATAGTTCCAAAGTCGTCTATTGTAAGATGGTTGCAGAAGAGGGTAGGAAGGCCCAGTTTTTCCATCAAGGGACCGGCAAATTCTTCATATGTGTCAGAGACGACAATTAACTGTGTCTTTCTCCTGAGCCAGTAAATAAATTCTGTTGCTCCGGGCAAGGGCTTGATATAAGAAATCACATGCCTGATATCATCCAGGGTAAGCTTGTTCTGCCGGAGGATTTCAAGCCTGCGTCTCATCAGTACATTATAGTCACTTATATCGCGGGTTGTAAGTTTTAACTCATCGATGCCTGTGTGCTTCGATACATTTATCCAGATTTCAGGTACAAACACGCCTTCAAGGTCGGAACAAACTATATACATAATCTATCTATTTAACGCTTAAGGATATTCTCCTTTAGCTTCCCATAATTATTTTCAATTTTAAGAAAATCTTCTTTCTTATCGATTATACCAATGAGCGAATCTGGCATTTCGGCTGAAAAACCAAGAACACGGTTTACTTCATCATTGAATTTTGCCGGATGCGCGGTCTCAAGCGATACTGCCAGATAGCCATCAGTTTTTAAAATATCCTGGTAGCATTCCAGACCTCTCCATGCTACGGCTCCATGTGGTTCAAGCAGAAGCCCGTATTTCCGGTAAAACTCCAGGATGGTATCCCGGGTCTCCTCCTCGGAAATGCCAGTTCCATAAAAATCACTTCGTAACCTCTTCATATCAGGCTCTTTTCTGATGACGCCGTTTTCATCCATTATTCCCCCATACAGAGCTATGATTCTTGCAAGATTGCTCGGATGCCCGACATTCATTGCGCTGGAGATGCAGTTGACAGATGGATTGATTGTTTTATAAACCCCTGTCGCCAGATACCTTGGCACTTCATCGTTGCTGTTCGTTGAAATTATGAATTTTTCAACCGGGAGTCCCATCTCCCTTGCAATTATACCCCCCATCAGGTTGCCGTAATTGCCTGATGGTACGCTGAAAATGATCTTTTCAGCTGGGCTTGACGCAAGCCTCGACCATGAATAAAAATAATATACGGATTGCGGAAGCAGCCTGCCAATATTTATAGAATTGGCTGAAGATAATTGCTGTCCGGCTAATGATGCATCAGTGAAAGCCTGCTTGACGAGACTCTGGCAATCATCAAATTTGCCGTCAATTGCAATTACCCTTATATTTCCGCCAAGGGTAGTCATCTGTTTCCTTTGTATCTCTGTAACCTCGGCGAAAGGAAAGAGTATGATGACATCAATGTTCTCAAACCCGTGGAAAGCATTTGCCACTGCGCCGCCTGTATCACCTGAGGTAGCAGTAAGTATCGTAAAATGCTGATTGCCGTCGGATGCAAAATAATTCATTAGTCTGGCCATAACCCTGGCAGCAAAATCCTTGAATGATGCTGTTGGACCCTGGTCGAGCCTTAATATATAGTTGCGGTTGAATACTTTTTCAAGAGGAATACTGAAATCGTAGGCATCATGACAGATGGTCATCAGGGAAGATTCTTCCATTTCATCGCCGAGGAATTCCTTCAGGATTGTAAACGCGGTTTCCTGATAATCTCTGAAAAAGAGAGATTCAATTTCATTCTTGCTGAGTGCGGGAATTGAGTTTGGCATATAAAGCCCTCCGTCGGGCGCAAGCCCCTTCAGTAGAGCCTCACGGAATGAGACTTCGGGCGCTCTTAGGTTCGTGGAATAATATTTAATAGGACTGCTTTTCAATTCTTTACTCTTACTTCGTTTGTTCTATTGTTCGAATGTTCTTCTTTCTTTTTAACCCACCCCTTACCCCTCCCAGGAGGGGAATCTTATATCCTGCCTTCACTTTTGTCTTGTGACTTTTATCTTTTGTCTTAAAAACTTTCTTTGTTTAAACATTAACTACTCTCATCAGGTCAGCAAATACTCCTGCCGCTGTAACATCTGCACCAGCCCCGTATCCCTTGATCACCATCGGCAGTTCGCGGTACCTCTCGGTAGTTAGCAGCACAATATTATTGCTTCCCTCAAGGTTATACGAAGGGTGATTTGAATCAACAGCAATTAGTTTTACTGATGCCCTGCCATTGTCCAGTGTGGCGAAGAACCTCCATTTTTTATTTTCTTTTACCAGTTCAATCCGTCTTGTCTCAAACTCGTCATCAAATTTTTCAACCTCATTATAGAAATAATTCAGATCGCCTTCGAAGCATTTTTCGGGCAGGAACATTTCCACCTGAACATCTTCCTTTTCAATCTGATATCCTGCCTCGCGTGACAATATCAATATCTTTCTGACTACATCAATTCCGCTGAGGTCTACACGTGGATCCGGTTCTGAAAAACCTTTTTCACGTGCTAATCGAATGGCCTTGCTCAAAGGCATCTCCGGCCCGAGTTCATTGAATATAAAATTCAGCGTGCCTGAAAGAATAGCTTCTATCTTAAGTATCCTGTCACCGCTCAGAACCAGGTCGCTTATAGTTTTTATTATCGGCAGGCCGGCACCTACGGTAGTCTCGTACATAAACCTCACGCCTTTTTCAGCTGCAATTCTCTTAAGCTCGCTATAATAGCTGTATTCGGAGGAGCATGCAATCTTATTTGCTGTCACTACCGAGATATAGGAGGATAGAATGCCGGCGTACGTCGACGCAACTTTCTCATCGGCAGTGCAATCAATGAAAGCAGAATCCCTCAGGTTCAGCTTTTTGATCCGCCGGATGAATTCCGGCAGGTCAGCTTTTTCACCCTGGGACCTGAGAATATCGCGGCATTTTTCAAGATCAATGCCTTTAATGTCTATCAGCATCTTGCGTGAGTTGGAGATGCCGATTAGATTTACCTTCACTCGCCTTGCGGAAAAAAGGAGATCATGCTGTTTTTGAAGTTGCTTCAGCAGGCTTGTTCCGACAATCCCTATGCCCGTTACAAATAGATTAATTTCCTTAAACTTCGAAAGGAAAAATCCGTCATGGATCGCGTTCAGTGCTTTCCTGAGACTTTCGCTCCGGATGACGACAGATATGTTTAATTCGGATGAACCCTGTGCAGTTGCAATGACATTTATCCCGTTCCTGCCTAGTGATCTGAACAATGTTGCCGAAATGCCTGGAGTATTCTTCATCCTTTCACCGACAATGGCAATGATCGAAAGGTCTTTTTCAATGTTAATCCTGAGCTCATTATTCTGTTCAATCTCACGCATGAACTCCTCAGAAATCGCACTTTTTGCAGCCGGCAGGTCTGCAGGGTTTACAGCAAAGGTTATCGAATATTCCGACGACGCCTGGGTTATCAGTATTATATTGACATTATTTCTGGCAAGTGCGCCGAAAAGTCTGGAGGATGTTCCTGTGACCCCCACCATTGAAGGACCCTGCAATGTTATGAGATTGATATGATCAATGGAGGAGATGCCCTTGATAGGACTTGGACTTGTATCATCAGATTTATGGCTGATAATCGTTCCCTTTGAATCCGGATTAAATGTATTTCTTACACTTAATGGAATATTTGCCTTATAGACCGGACGCAGGGTGGGAGTATAGATCACTTTTGCACCGAAATGCGAAAGCTCCATTGCCTCNNCCCAGGGCAGCGGCAACGATTGCTGCGGTATAGTCTGAACCTCCTCTTCCAAGGGTTGTTGTATCGCCGTTAATGTCGCTGGCAATAAACCCGGGCATGATGATGAGTTCTTTTTTCTGGCCGATCTTTTCCAGGATGAGGGTGTTTGTAAGGGCAAAATCGACAAAAGTTACACCCTGCCGGTTATCAGTTTTTATGATTTTTCTTGAGTCGGTGTGAAAGCAATTATCGAATAGCTTGCTGATAACAAGTGATGATAATCTTTCGCCGTACGATAGCACCTGGTCGAGTGAGTGCTTTGTGCACTCATGGAGAAGAAAGATGCCGTTCAGTAATTCCCTCAGCTCATTCGTTATCACTGTGATCTCTTCAAGGGTTTTTTTCTGACGGGCTTTATCGATGATCAGATTCCTTGCGAAATCATTGTGCTTAATAATGAGCTTTTCGAGATGGTCGCGGTATCCTGATATACCTCCCGAAGCAACCGATGCGATAAGTGAAAGCTCATCGGTTACTCCCTGGAACGCAGAGACCACCACCACGCATGGAAGCGATTGTGAATCAATGATCTTTCTGACCCCCCTTATCCGCTCAGGAGAACCAACCGAAGAACCGCCGAATTTCAAAACTTTCATTTCAGTTATTTGATTTTAAAAAAAGCATCCGCAGGGATGCTTTTAAAATAAAAGATAAAAATAAATATATTTAATATATATTACAAGTATTATATTTATATCAATCAAAATGGTCGTAATTGTATATATATGTTAGTAAATATTTTAATTTACTTAATAAATATATTAATTAACAAATGTTTTTGTTTTGCCTCTCCCCAAACCTCCCGCCGAAGCGGGAGAGGGTGAGGTGTTGTCAGCTTGATGCTGCCTTCTCGAGCCGTTTCAGTATGGAGAAAATAAATGTTGCTGACAATAATAAGCATACAATAAATACCAGCCAGAGAGTGCTCAGCTGAATTCTTTGCCAGAGCAGTGAGCCGACAAATAACAATTTATTTCCCGTAGCTGTTGCAAGAAGCCAGCCTCCTTGCATCAATCCCTGAAATCTTGAAGGTGCAACTTTCGAAACAAACGATAGACCCATCGGACTCAGGAATAACTCAGCGACAGTAAGTACCAGATAACTGCTTACAAGCCAGTAAGGTGACACCCTGTATGAATCTGCAACAAGTGCTCCATGAAGCGAGGCAGGTGATGGAGCCCCGATAGAACCAATGAGGACTATTAAAAATCCGAATGAGGCAATGATCAATCCTATGCCGATCTTCCTGGGTGTTGATGGCTCAATCCCTTTCTTGTTAAGCCATGTGAANNGGCGATATTGCATTCTGCTGACTGAACCTGGTCAGACCGAAGACCTTGCTTAGTATGGTGGTCGGATCGAATCCATAGGTGAAAAACATTATGAACCACAGTGAAATAAGGAACAGAACTCCTCCGGCAACCTTTGGATTTCTTTTCATATTCCTGGAAAACAGCAGGACTATTCCTGCAATTGCACCTATAACAGAAAGCATGGACGGAAGTGTGAAGAACATATTGGTGAAAATGCCAACCTCCTTTACAGTATAATCCCTGGCGAACAGGGTGAGCGTAAGTCCGTTCTGGTGAAATGACATCCAGAAGAATACTGCCACAACGAAAACCAGCACCAGGGCACTGATCCTTGCCCTCTCATCCTTCCGGGACGACATAAGTATCCAGGTAATAAATGCTGCAAACAATCCGATTGCAAATCCATTAGCCCATCCAATCTGCTTGATATAATGCAGACCGAATGCAATTAAAACCATTGCAACGGCTGCAGCCAGAATAGGGGCACTCTTGAATTCAATTTTTTCTTTTACAACTTCAGTTGTCTTTACCTCTGCCACTTTCACTTTGTCTTTGCTCGGCAGCAGCTTATTGAATATGATGTAAACAAGAAGCGATAAAACCATAGCCAGTGCAGCTATTCCGAAAGCATAATTATATCCCTTTGAGAAGACTTCTATATAGTGTTTTGCAAATGCTGAAAGATTTGTAACAGGACCATTGAGATTCACTTTATCTGCAAGCTGATGGAATTGAAGAATTAAATTAGTGTCAGTCATTGTCCCATTGATATATTGATGGCATAATGAAGGCAGACTGTCGTCTGGGATAAATCCATTAACCTTAAGCCACAAGTTTTTCATTCCTTTTGCTGCGAACGGGGCGAAAAAGGCTCCTACGTTGATTCCCATATAGAAAATCATGAAGGCTTTATCCCTTAGCTTCGAATATTTCGGATCATCATACATCTGCCCTACAACTGCCTGCAGGTTGCCCTTGAAAAGTCCGTTTCCCAGGGCTATTGTGAAGAGTCCGACGATAGTTATAGTCAATGTCATTCCAGGAACTGCCACAATAACATATCCGGCAAACATTATAATGATACCGGCAAGAATGACCAGCTTGTATTTTTTCGTTGAATCAGCAAGTATGCCTCCAAATAGGGCAAGAGCATAGATGCTGAAATAAAACCAGCTGTAAATGCCTCCTGCCTTTTCTGCAGAAAGCCCGAACTTTGCCTGCAGGAAAAGAACAAGGATAGCCATCATAGTGTAAAAGCCGAATCTTTCTCCCATATTTGAGAAAAAGGCTACCAGCAGACCTTTAGGATGGTTCTTGAGCATAATTGTATAATTTTTAAGGTTACTATTAGTTTAATAGCCGGCACAAGATCTGATATACCAGGTTTTTCGTAACATCATTTATTTTATGTGCCTGTAACAAATGTATTAATCTTTTTTTATTAACGGCTGAAGAGTTTAAATTTGTGAAACTGATGATCAGACGATGAAAATTTTTACGAGCAAACAGATAAGGCAGATTGATGATTATACTATAAAGCACGAGCCGGTTGCCTCGGCTGACCTTATGGAACGCGCTGCCGGGAAGATGCTTGAATGGTATATCGGACGCTTTGAGATATCAACGCCTCTGTTTATTTTCGTTGGCCCGGGTAACAATGGCGGTGACGGATTAGCCCTTGCAAGGCTTCTTTCTGAATCAAATTACAGACCTGAAGTATTTTCCGTCGAAATATCAGACCGGAAGTCAGCCGATTGGGAGCATAACATGAAAAGGCTTCAAAACGAAACCAGCGTTACTTTCATAACGATTTCTGCAATAGAGCAATTCCCTGACATTTCACCCGGGTCTGTTATTATTGATGCCATCTTCGGTTCGGGACTTTCACGTCCGGCTGACGGACTGGCAGCAGATGTCATTAGGAAAATTAACCTGAAAAGAAGCAGCGTGATCTCGATCGATATTCCATCCGGCTTGCAAGGTGAAGATAACAGTGATAACAATTCTGAAAATATTATTCATGCGNNTGGTGCCTGCTGCCTATTGGTCTGGATGCAGAAGAAATTGACCGTACAGAGACTCCCTGGCGATTTACCGAACTGGATGATGTATTCCGTTTATTAAGAAAGAGGAATAAATTTGATCACAAGGGAACATTCGGACATGGCCTGTTCATTGGCGGTTCGTATGGGAAAATGGGTGCAGCAATCCTGGCCTCAAGGGCAGCTCTTCATACAGGTATCGGGCTCATTACTTGTCATATTCCATCGTGTGGTAACATTATAATGCAAAGAGGACTGCCTGAAGCAATGATCAGCTTCGACAAGGGAGAAAAACATATTTGCGGACCGATCGATGCCGGCCCCTGCACAGCCGCCGGAATTGGACCGGGATTGGGAACTTCTGAAGAGACACAATCTGCTTTTTATTCATTCCTGAAGGATTTTGGGAAACCTTTAGTGATAGATGCCGATGCTCTGAATATATTGTCACTTAATAAGTCATGGCTTAGCTGTATTAACGCCGGAACAGTTATGACACCTCATCTCAAGGAATTCGATAGGCTTGCAGGTAAGTGCGAAAACAGCTTTACGAGGTTACTCCGGCAGATCGAATTTTCGGCAGAATATAAGTGTGTACTTGTCCTGAAAGGCGCATATACTTCAATATCAGATCCTGATGGTAATGTCTTTTTCAACAGCACCGGTAATCCCGGCATGGCAACCGCCGGCAGCGGTGATGTGCTTACCGGTATGATATTGTCATTGCTTGCACAGGGGTACTCACCTCTGGATGCTGCAATTACAGGTGTCTATATTCATGGTCTGGCCGGCGATCTGGCGGCAGAAAAATCATCATTTGAATCCGTGATATCATCCGATATAATCAATGAAATAGGTTCCGCCTTCAGAAAGATCAGAGGTGAATTAAAATACCAGGATAAATAGTCAAACAATAAATTCCATAATATGAAAAATATTGTCAGTCTCTTAACATTTTTATTTTTTTCAATTACCCT
>PMBC01000018.1 GCA_003152835.1 Bacteroidales bacterium
ATAAGGATACTATGACTGCCATAAAACTTAAAGCGTTAATTAGAAAGCAAGTTCCTGCTCCAAGTTTTTCTAAGATGATTCCAGAAATTGCCGGACCAATCATCCGTGCCAAATTTGCCATAGATGAATTGAGCGCAATAGCATTAGGTAAATCTTCTTTATTATCTATTAACTCATTCACCATAGATTGCCTTGCAGGTGAATCAAAAGCATTGATTATACCCAGCAAAACGCTGAGTGCGAAGATTTCCACTATTGTATATTGAGCAAACATAACCAATGCCATTAATAATGTGGCTTGAATCAAGGAAACTACTTGTGTGGTAAGCAATACACGATAGCGATTATATCTGTCAGATATTACTCCACCCAGAGGAGAAAATAAAAAGGTAGGAAATTGCAGTGCAAATACAGCCAAACCCAACATAAAAGCAGAATGTGTTTGCACATATATCAGCCAGTACACTGCTGTGCGTTGCATCCATGTTCCAATGAGTGATANNGATTGCCCGAAAAAAAACAATCTGTAATTACGGCTTCGAAATGCTCTAAAAGTATTGATGTTCATTTATTTTAAATCATCCAGTTTTGCCAGCACCTTAATTGCATTTACCAATAATTCTTTTTCCTTTTGTGTAGTCTTTTCAAGGATTGATTGAGCTAGCCATTCCTGCTTTTCTAATCTTCTTTTTTCAACAATTTTTCCCCCAGTTGCGGTAATGGTTATTATCACTTTTCTTTTATCTGTCTTGGAAGGAGTTTTTTTAATAAAACCATGTTCGAGAAGTTTATTGATAATTTGTGACATAGATTGAGCAGTCACTTTTTCCATTACCGCCAATTCCGATGGAAGTATTTCTGAATATTGATATATTGAAGCAAGCGTAGACCTTTCTGTTAAAGAAAGCAGTTCATCATTCTTTGTTTGGTTCTTCAATATTTTTAGGAGACGGGAAATCACTCTACGCAGATTTTCAGCAATTTCATTAACATTAATGTCTTTCATATGAATGTTTTATAAAATTATAGTAAGTTTACTTTATAAAGTAACTTTATTATTTTCAATTATACAAATAACATTGGCTTTGTTTCATTCGGAATTTGCAAACGCACAATCACTATATTTATAAATCGAATTATATAATGATGTAATATATTAATATACAGATACATGTAAAATGTTTTGCCACATCAATTTACGTCCGATGTTGCACTTGTTTATTATGTGGTGAAAATGATTCACTTTATAAATCCTTAATATACAGTTTATTCTTTTATCAATTCGTCTTATATTTGAGTATAAAATCAATTTAGAAAATGAAAACCAAACTTGAGAAAGCTATTTTTGAAACGATGAGCAAAAATCCCAATAATTGGAAAGGAATTTTCTATTTCAACCCTAATGACCCAAGAATATTAGTTCGTAAGATTAATCCAAGATTGGGATGGTCTTATAATTGGGCGAGTCCATACTCCTACATCGCATTTATTTGTATTGTTCTGATTACGGCAGCCTGTTTTATTTTTCTTAAATAAAAGTATCTAAGTACTTCAACAATGTCTAAAGCAATTAAATCCTGAGACTATGACAAAAGGAAAATGGTTTTTACTTTCAGGTATATTAATATTATCAGCAATCCTGATGCAGTTATTAAAGTTAATCCTAAAATTTAATATAGATATAATTGATGACTTTTCAGTAGCATTTTTGGGAGTAGGAATTGGAATTTTATTAGTTACACTTTTCAAGAGAAAAAATAAGTAATTTTTGAACACTCTGAAGGCAACTATTTCAGAGTTTTTTATTCCCCCATTTTCTGAAAATGGAATTCTTGATTTAATGATTGTATTAAAATATGTAAATACATATGATATTTCATTGCATTATTATTCGTTAAATTTTTCTATTAGTTAAAATGTGGTGGTGGAGCAAAAGATAATTGACTTTGGTTTTCCTTTTATATAACTTCATCAAAAAATTGATTGCCATTTTAATTCGCAAGTACATTTTATTTATTTTTTAAATAATCACCGATATGGAAACAGAATTAAATGATAAAAGAGGAAAAAGCAAAAACAGAGGTCTATGGATTTTACGCATATTACTTAGTATTTATGCCGTACTTTATATATTGATTGGCTGGGACGACTTTTTATCAGTTAATGCCCCGAATTCATGGAATATTGAGCATTCTGCACTAAAGATACTATTTGCAATATTCGTAATTGGCTATGCAATTTCATGGAAGAATGAGTTAGCATCTGGTGTCATTTTTATCTTTTGGTTTCTTGGAATGTGTTATGAGAATTTTTTTCTATGTACAAGTGATTGTGGTGCAGGAATTGCCATGGGAATACCGTTACTCATCCTAAGCATATTTTTCATTATATATGGAAGAAGGAAGAAAAAGTGAAGGTCGGGTGTTAATCGATGATGAACCATACAATTATTTACACCTGTATACATATCGTAACTGCCATTTTGAGCATTATAATTCTACGAAGCATTAATATTTAGATTTAACCATCTTTTTATTGCATCAAAATACATCAGATGTTGCTCTTGTGGGAGGAGGAACCTTAATTATGCTATTCATGTGGAAAAGCCTGACACCCTGACCACCCAAGGCCGAAATAAATTGGCCATCCCTTGCCGAAGTTAAACCCTTGATGTCTAAATAAATATTATTTATGCAATCTCCACGGCCAAATGTGGTCAAGGGGACCAGCTTTTGCACCTGACGGAACGCATGACGTGAATTGATCTCTTTTATGTTGGAGGATGTAACCTCTTATTAAACCATTTTCGTACCGATTGCATCGTTTTTTGCTGGTTTGAAGGAGCTTGCCGATGGCATGTCGTTCTTTCGTCACTACCCTCAGGTGCGCCCCAGCGTATTTCGATTCCATCGTTAGGATTATAAGCCATCTCAAAGGCATTTCTTCTTTTAAGGATTTCCGCTATAGTTAATTCTTTAGATGAACCATCTGAACGAGTATAGCTTATTGTTAGTTCGGAACTCTTCTTATCAAGGAGAGACTGAAGCTTATTCTTAATGTCTTCCGGAGAGCTTGATTCTGAGATCTTAAAGTCTTTGGGTGAACTGACAACCCGGTCAGGGAAACCAAGTACCTCATCCATGGCAATCAGAAGTCTTAAATCGCGGTTAGGTGTTGAAAAATCTTCCCATTGACCACCGGCCTGAAAAATACCGTTGGCATTTGACGGCATAGGAATCACAGTTCCCGGATTTGATTTTAAATAGGCTTCACCATTAGCCACCGATTTGATACGAACCAACAGCTGCTCATGAAGTGCCTGAATCAGGTCCATCAATGCATCTTCAGGGTCAAGCGGCTCCGGATTGATTAATCGGTCCATAACGAGATAGAAAACTTCGCTTTCCATTTTTCGCTGCTGCAGCGAAAAGGGCGCAAACCCGGCTGATGCATTCAGTCTTTCGTTTTGCATCAGACTTAGCTTCCCATTATCAAATGAAATAGGACGAAAAGCCTTAAATCCTGGTTCCCCGACCACTTCGGAAGTGTTAAAAAGAAAATTACCCTTCCAAAACCGTTTGATTGCTATCGTATTATCTGGTTGGGCATCTGTTGCAAGAAGTAGTCCCGGATGGTCTTTAGTCTGTGGCACCCAGCTTACGAGTATCAGCGTGTGCCCATAAGGATCTGCATAAACGGTACCGGGTCGCAGGGCTCCCCGTTCAAGTGAAACAGGATAATAGTCTGAATTCTCATTGTCGAGAGAAGTACGGGCTGTACCTGAATGGACACCGTTCATAACCAATCTTAAAAAGGAATTGAATGCCATCACTGGATTGATGTCCTTCGAAGAGGAAGTTTCATTGGTGAT
>PMBC01000152.1:0-25990 GCA_003152835.1 Bacteroidales bacterium
GCTTTTCGCAAGGAGACTCTTGTGGGTAATAGCGAGAAACAGCCTTTTATCTATGACGGAAAACCATATGGCGGATTCTATACCCAGGATGAGGTCAGGGATATCGTTGCATATGCAAAATCGAAGTTTGTAACTATTATTCCTGAGATCGAAATGCCCGGGCACGCTCTTGCCGCACTCGCATCATACCCCGGGCTGTCATGCACCGGAGGTCCGTTTGATGTTTATACCCGGTGGGGAGTTGTCAGTGATGTTTATTGTGCCGGGAAGGAGGAGACTTTCAATTTTCTGCAGGATGTACTTACGGAAGTAATAGGCCTTTTCCCCGGTAAGTATATTCACATCGGGGGAGACGAATGTCCCAAGACACGCTGGGAAAAGTGCCCTCTTTGCCAGAAAAGAATTAAAGATGAAGGATTGAAGGATGAACATGAGCTTCAAAGCTATTTTATCCAGAGGATCGAGAAATTCCTTATTTCAAAAGATCGCAAGCTTATTGGCTGGGATGAGATACTTGAAGGGGGACTTGCCCCGGAAGCTACTGTAATGTCATGGAGGGGAACCGCAGGGGGAATTGCTGCAGCTCAGCAAAAGCATTATGTAATTATGACTCCTGACAAGTATGTTTATCTTGACTATTACCAGTGCGATCCTGCCGATCAGCCACTAGCTATTGGCGGATACCTTCCCCTGGAGGTGGTCTATTCTTACAACCCGATGCCTTCAGAGCTTACTCCTGAAGAGCAGAAATATATTCTTGGCATTCAGGGTAATGTCTGGACAGAATATATCGGTACACGTGATTACCTTGATTACATGGCTTGCCCCAGGATGTTTGCAATAGCTGAAACAGGATGGACACCAGACAGGTTAAAGGACTTTGAGGACTTTCTGGCGCGGTTCGAAGTATTGAAGAAAAGATATGATGCCATGGGAATAAACTATTTCAAGGGAGAATACCACGACACGAGGACGACAGACAAATAGTACTTTATTACGTACTAAAAGAACCATGGAAGCAGAGATTGTTATAGAAATCAGCTGATTATTGGTCGATCAGCTGAAACATATATTCATCGAGGTATCCTTCGGATGTTTTTATCCACTCTTTTTTGACCCCGGACTGTACAAAACCTTGTTTCTTAAATAGATCCATGCTTTCACAGTTATTTGCCAGAATATTGCAATAAAGCTGGTGCAGCTGAAGGGTTGTGAAACAGTAATCTATAAGGCATTTCAGGGCCATGGAAGCGTACCCCTTTCTTCGTTCGGCATCATCGGCAATCAGAATGCCAAGCCCTGCCCTCTTGTGAAAAGGGTCGAAATCAAACAGATCAATCGTGCCTATTGTCTTTTTATCAGAAGCCAGTTCGATCATAAGGCGAAGCTGACCAGTCTCAAAGATATTCTTGTGTGAATTCTCAAGGTATCTTTTAAGGGTATATTTCGAGAATGGAGTTACAGTATTGCTGAATACCCAGTAGGAATTATTGTTCTCCCATTCATAGAGCAACTCAAGGTCTTCCGGCTCCAGTGCCCTCAGCTTGATTTTTTCGCACTTCATATAGACAGTAGGAGGTTATTTAATAACAAGCAGGTTTAGTTCTCTGATGAAAGCATCCTTAAATCCGGCATCCTGGATCTTGGTAAGAGCTTCCTTCGCCCTGGAAAACTGCGTATATTTGCCTATTACATATCTGTAATAACCATCTTCTGAAAGGACTTCCCTTACACCCTTAAAGTCTCTGAAGAGACTCATATTTATCGGCGATATTGCTGCCTTGAGCTGAATGGTATAAATTCTCTTTCCCGTTGAATGGCTAACAATAGGTGTTAGTTTTGCATTTGCCCTTGTAACATTATTAAGATCGTACTGATTAACCACATATGCTCCTGTAAATCCCTTCTCCTTGACATAGCCAAGAAATTTTATTGCATCCGGCTTATTATAAAAAACACCAAGGGCGTAGATATTAACCGAATCAGCTGGTATTGTCCTGATGAACAACATGCTGCTAAGCATCAGGTTGTCGAAATGATTATCAGCTGGTGTTATACTGGTTTTCTCGAGAATGATACTATATTTCATTGATGACGCCAGCCTCAGATGCTCAGGCGTATATGTATCCTGTCTGATTATAACCCCGGTCCGGGGGTCAACTATTCCAAATGCAACTCTTCTGTTATATTTTCTTCCTTCAGGGTTATCCGAACCGTCACGGTTCGTATTTACAGCAGCAAAATTTGATTTTCCGAATGCTTTGAGGATAAACCTTGTCGAAGGTATCGCTGATGAGACAAGATAGTTTATTACTGTGCGGGCTCTCTTATTGGCAAGTTTCAGGTTATAATCACTGCTTCCTTTTGCATCGGTATAACCGGCAACTTCAATTTTAAGGTCGGGGTTGCTGATCAGAATCGATTTGACCAGTTCCAGCCCTTCTTTTGCGGTTTCATCAAGTTCAAAACTGTCGAAGGCAAAGAGGATATTTTTAATTGACAGGAAGTTCCCTTCTGCCACTTTTTCGGGAGTAAGAGTTGAATTGATGACTATGTAGTGGCTGAGGAAATAAAGTGGCAGGCTGAGGTTGACTGTATCAGTTTTATAACCCGGGTGTGCTACCAGAACCTGATAATCGCCAGGTTTTATTTCAAATTTAAAAGTAGCATCTTCATTCAGTGTCAATGTCCTGAGCAGCGCATTCTTTTTAATGTCAATGATCCTGATGGAAGCCTTTTTGGGATCGGCTGCCAGGCCATCCTTAAGCGTAACAGAGCCCTCGGCAGTGGTTATTTCATCGGCTGGATCGATGGCTACAAGTGAATAAATATTTCTTTCACCTGTTTTCTCGTCATATATGCTCGTTATAAACCCGGGCTTATTATTATTAAGGATAAAAAAAGTATTCTCCCTGGTGTTATTGAAGGCATATGGCATTCCAACCGGGTTTGTCCACCCTCCGTTCCGGTATATTGACCTGAAGACATCATAGCCTCCCATGCTTATATGACCTACAGAGCTGAAGATAAGTGCATTATTAGCCGGATCGAAGAAAGGTGTATCTTCATTGAAAGCCGTGTTTATAACTTCTCCGCAATTCACCGGTTCATTCCATGACCCATTGTCTTTTCGTTCAGCAACCCAGATATCGAGTTCACCGAAACCGCCTGGCCTGTTGCTCGAGAAATATAATTTATCGTTATCGGGTGTGATAAACCCGTGTGATTCCCAGTAAATGGTATTAATAGGTTTTCCGAAGCTTTTTATTTTTGACCATAATGTATCTTTTCGTATTGAATAAAATAGATTACCGTCACCCCCGTCGTCCATATATATTATAAGGGTTCTTCCATCGCCCGTAATGGAATTGGAATAAAACCTGTCATAGCCTCCCAGTTGTTTGGTTATGTCAACAGGAGTCTGCCATTTATCTTTCTTATAAGAGCAGAGAATTTTAGTTTTTCCCCCGGTTTTCTGAGTAAAAATAAAGACGGAATCGTTTTTCGCAAGAACCGGGTTGGAGGCCCCGGGGTAATCTTTCAGCCATGGTATAAAGAGTCCGGAAATGATAGTAAGAGGCTTTTTCTTCATTTCCATCGCATATCTGCAATCCCTGATCTGGTTATCGACATATTCTTCCCTGAATACGTCAGTCTCTTTCAGGCTTTTCCGGAAATTATTATAAAGGGAAATTGCTTTTTCAAGACTGTCATTCACATGATATGCAACAGCCAGGTAAAGGTAAGTGTCCAAGGGAGCTTTTTCCCCATATTCGACGTACTCCTTATCGGTTGATACTACATTGGATGAAGCAATTTTCAGAAGTTTAAGGGCTTCCATTTTCCTTCCGTCAATATTCAGGCAGCATATCCCAAGTTTTGCAGCTATGTTTGAATTTTCCGGGCGTGATTTCAGCAGCGGCTCATAGAGGCTGGCAGCCTTCACATAATCCTCATCATAATAATAAGAAATATCAGCTTCCTGGACTGCCCTGATAAATTCTTTTTTAGATAAATCCTGAGAGAGGAGAGGGGTGATAAAGCAATTAATAAGAAAAAGAAAAATAACTCTTGACAAACAATTCATTATTTGGATACTTTTTTGATGAAGATTTCTTCAGGATAACCCTTCCTAATCAGCTCCAGTCTCAAAGCAGATGCTTCCTCACGGGTTTTACAGCGTCCGGTAGTATACCTGTAGAATTTATCGACATCATTGTACATCACCTTCATGTCAGTAATACGCTTGAAATAGCTGACATCTACAGGATTATAAAGAGCCATTACCTGGACGGTATAATATAATACATCAGAATCTTTTATTCTCGCGTCGTTAACATCGTTAACGTTCATATTCTTAATAAGGATACTTGAATCGATTGATGCAACCACAGGGATATCCTTCAGATTAATTTTGTCATAAACAACAAGTGGTAATTCTACAGGTGGTAATTCCACAGGTTTAAGAGAAATTGAAGTATCCTTTTCCATGGTCACATCCAGGACGATAGTCAGCGCAGGGTTATCCTGCAGAACTGAAGTGTCCCTGGATTGAGTCAGGTAACCGTAACCCATATAGGTCAGCTTATAGGAACCCGGGATTACGATAAAGCTGTAGCGGCCGGTGAATTTATTCGGGAATCCGACATCAATTGTATCGCCCGATGTTTTATTTAGAAGGTGTATGGAGTATTTCTTGTCAAACGGAAAAATTGTATCGGCAAGGCTGTATTTCCCCATTATCTCGTATGTCTGGTTTACATCGGTATTCCCCATTCCAATGAAGAATATGTCGTTCTTCTTGTAATCGGTGGTCATGGAATAATAGGCATTCTTCCCTCCATTGATTGGTTGGAAGAATTTATCATCATCGGTTGTGTTGATGGGGAATCCCAGGTTTGAAGGTGTTTTCCATGCAGTGCCCAGCCTGGCGCTCCTGAAGATATCATAACCTCCCATAGAGATGTGCCCTTCAGAGCTGAAATAGAGCGCTGAATCATTATCCGTTATGAAGGGTGTATCCTCATTGTAAGGAGTATTAATGGTATTTCCCAGGTTAACTGCGGGACCCCAGTCTCCGGTGTTATCTTTTTCAGAAACATAAATATCGAGACTTCCGGCACCACCATCCCTGTTACTGGTAAAATAGAGTTTTTTGCCATCGGAAGAGACCGAAGCATGGGACTCGTAAAACTTGGTATTGATATTCTTGTTAAGTTTCTTTATTGGTGTCCATGTTCCGTCAACAAGATTTGAGGAATATATGTTTCCGTCGTATCCATCGTTTTTGTAAAGAAAGAGTTCAGTGCCGTCTTTGTTAAGAGAACAGGATGAACAATCTTCCCCGGCATTTATCATTGCTGTTATATCAATGGGAGGTTGCCATATACCTCTCTCTTTCCGGGAATATAGCAGAGCGTTTACCATACCTCTTCGTTCGGTGTACACTATTGAATTGCCGTCGGAACTTACTGCGGGGTTTTCATTCATCGAGCCCTGTGAGAAGCCTCCTCCCAGCATTTTTTTGCTGAATTCAACCGGAGTCTCTTCAAATTTTATGGCATTCTTGCATGCCTGAATCTGCTGATCAATGAATTCCAGGTTTTTCATCTCTCCTTTTATTCCCGCGCCTCTTGAAAGGTTATTGAAAGTCTGGAGAGTATTAAGCCCTTTATCAAGCTCATTATTGATCATATATGCCTTCGCAAGTGAAAAATAGGCATCAAGCGGAGCTCTTTTTTCAGTAAATGATGCGGTCTTTGAATCATAACTGGCATTTTTCACTGCCTCTTCCAGGTATGGTATGGCTTTACCCTTTTCACCTGATATATTAAGATAGCACGTGCCAATCTTATATTTTATATTCAGGTTATCGGGTGTCTCAAGAAGAAGATAAAGAGGGTTTGCAAGCTCATATTCCTCGTAGAGGAAATAATTCTCAGCCTGGGCAAAAATATTTTTTAACTCTTTTGTGGATTGAGCTGAAGCAGCAGTGGAGAAAAAAATCAGAGTCAACAGCTGCAACGTTGACAGGAGTAATTTTACTCTGAATTTATTCATCAGAACAAATATAATAATTTTTAACATCAAATACCCTCAAGCCTGGCTTATTTTATTTGAAAGTAATTTTGTAGATATCCTCTTTTCCGAAACCAGCTGACTCTTTAAATATAGAATAGTAACCTGCTTTGCCATTTTCAACAGGCATGAAGAAAATATTATCATCGGGAGTGTTGAGCGGATACCCAAGATTTTTAGGTTGGCTCCAGATATTATTCGACTGAATGTCCGACCGGAAAATATCGTATCCTCCCATAGTTGAATGCCCTTGGGAGCTAAAGAAGAGTGTTTTGCCATTGTTTATAAGGAAGGGACGATCTTCATTGAACTGCGTATTGATTTCCGGGCCAAGGTTAATCGCGGGGCCCCAGTCACCATTAGTTTTCTTTGATATGTAGAGATCAAGTCCGCCAAATCCTCCCGGCCTGTCAGAGGCAAAAATAAGCTGAGTACCATCTTCAGAAACATAACCGTGCGATTCCCAGCTTTTGGTATTGACATTCTTATTAAGCTTAGTAGCCGGTGACCACATAATGCCGTTAAATGAGCTGCAATATATATCACTGTTATAATTATCGTCTCTTGAAAGATACAAGGTTTTGCCATCTGAAGTGAGACAGGAGATGTACACGTCGCCATCAGATTCCAGTTGGGGGGTTATGTTTAAGGGAGAGCTCCATCTCCCGTTTGACATCCGCGACACCATTACAGCATTATAGAACTTAAGCGAGACCATATATGCGAATGTCTTTCCATCGGCAGAGATGACAGGGTTGAAATTTGATTTCTCGTCGTTAAAAGGCAACCCTATGTTATCTTCATTATAGGAGACCGGTTTGGAAATAAAATCTTTTGCCTCATCGCAGGCTCTGATCTGCTGGCTGACAAATTCTATGTTTTCATGGTCATCGGGCAGCAGGGTGGCAGAGTATTTTTTAAACGCATCCTGAGCGTTTTTGAACTGATAATTTACAAGATATGCTTCACCCAGCTCAAACAGGGCATCATAAGGTGCAGTTAACTGGTTTACGGAACCTTCTTTACGCTTGGCTGACATGTTTTTTGANNTTGTCAGGAAACTTTTCAGCGATCTGCAGATAGTATGACAGAGCATCCGGATAATCTCCGTTCATAAAGAAATATTCAGCTTCACTAAAAGTTTCCTGATAAGTTATGATATCTTGTGCAATCAGGAAAGGAGGGAAAACAGCAGTAATGATCAATGTCACAATTAACCTGCGCATATCTATTGATTTTGCTAACAAATTTATAAAAAAAGGGACAAATAACGAACTTGTTTATAATTAAATGAAAATGGCCGGATTTACCCGGCCATTTTATCAATCTTTCTTTTCCTTATTCCGTTTTCTTCTGAACAAGAAGAAAAGGAATATTATTCCTGCGCCACCAAGAAGCCACAGGTACCATAATTGATGGTGCTGCAAGACAGTCATCTGTGATTTTATGGTATCAACAGGAACATTGACCTTCGAAATGAAATTGGCAAGACTGTTGAAGATTGTTTCATCAGTAATATTGCCCTTCTCCTTGTTTCTTAAAATGTACAGAATAAGCTCTTCCGGGGAAGTGATCTTTTCTTTCTTCAGATTCAATGAATTAATCCAGGCACGCAATGGTTCCTCTGAATTACCTGCCAGATCTCTGGCAAATTTATCTGCCTTAGTGCCTTTATAGGTGCTAATCGAGGCAATTAAGGTGCTGAAATCGTAATCCTTGAGGTTATTTTTAAGAGACTCATTATAAAATGAGTTCAACCATGGTCCGGCCTGTTTGATCTTCATTCCGTCAGTAGTCGTAACTGCCTGTCTCAGTGCTGAGGCCGATCCTGAATTCTCACTATAGGCCAGTATCTTCTCCTTTATAAGCTCTATGGCAGGATCTGTATTGGTCAGGATATCAGCTGCAATTAAATTAAGATCAGACGGGGTCACCTTGTTGCCGGTCTTTATGGATATGTATTCCTGGAGATCGGTCCATGTCTTCAGGTTCATCTTGTAGATATCGACATCTCCGAGTAACTTTTTCAGGTCACCATCGGAATATTTAGCCATAAGGTCGACTGCTGATTGAGTGAGTACATTATCCATGACTGCGACCTTCAGGGCAAGCTTGTCAACCTCCTCAGGACTTATAGAACTTTTCGCAGCCTCCTCCTTGATGTAAGATACCAGGTCATCGACTTTGCCAAAGTCATGGTTGCTGATGTCGGCATTGGTAATTATCTTCTTCAGTTTGTCATCAGCACGGTTTTTCATCATTTCTGCAAGTGCGGCAACCTGTTTCTTGGCGATGATCCTGCTGTATTCAGGCCTTACCAGCGGTTGGGATGTGATCCCCTTCTCCCTTGTAATGAATACATCAGTAGTGGTAGTATTGCTAAACTTATCGGTCAGCTTAAAGGTGACTTTGTTATCACCTGGTTTGGGAACCATTTTATAATTAAAGGTGGTATCCGAAATATTGAAGGTTCCAGAATAAATAAGCGAATCTCCTACCCAATGCTCAATTACAAGGCGTGAATTGGGTTCAGTTTTCAGCGGGAAAAGAATGGAATCTCCCTTTGATACAGAGATTGTTTTATTACTATTTACCTGGAGATCGGCAACAAAATCTGTTTTGGGAAGAATTGTACCTGGCATTACAAAACTGTCGGAGCGGTTTGTTAGTTCCAGATTAAGGTTCTTTTTTACTTTTTCACTATTGGGTGATTCATAGGTGATCTCATAATTACCCTGGGGCAACTCAAATTCATATTCCCCGGTTTTTGGATTGGAATAGACAACTATTGTCTGGTTAGGATTTTTGATATTCATTGCGCTGATCTTGACGCTGTCGTTGAAATTGGATATCAGGTCAGCCACCTTGACCATTCCTCTGACCAGAAATTTCCTGGGGTGCTGGTCAGAAAAGATCTCTATCCGGTAGATATCCTGTTTACCGAATCCTGATGATTCATATTTAGAATAATATCCTTCATAACCTGCATTTATTGGTTCGAAAAAGACATCATCATCGGTTGAGTTAAGCGGATATCCCAGGTTAAGGGGAACAGACCATTCTCCGTTATCGAGCAGGGTGGAATAAAAAATATCATACCCTCCGATATTTAAGTGCCCCCTGGAGCTGAAGAACAGAGTCTTGTCATCCTTGCTGAGGAACGGTGACTCCTCGTTGTATGGAGTATTTATTGTGGGTCCGAGATTTACAGCCGGTCCCCAATCGCCTGTGGAGTCGCGATTTGATACAAAAATATCAAGTCCGCCAAAAAATCCTTTCCGGTTGCTTGTAAAATAGAGCTTTTTATTATCGTGTGAAATAGTTGCGTGAGACTCCCAGTATTTTGTATTTATGTTATCATTCAGCTTAACTAATGGTCCCCATGTTCCGTTTTCACGGGTTGAGGAGTAAATAATTCCGTCATAATCGGCTGAACTGTATAAATAAAGAGTTTTCCCGTCTTTTGAGATAGATGTCGGGTAAAGGTCCTTATCAACTTTAAAAATCTCATTCATATTTAGGGGGCCAGCCCAGGTTCCGTCAGGATTTTTGGTCGAATAGAGAATGGCATCATAGAAAGCCTCGCTCTTTGAAAAAATAATTTGTTTCTCATCATCCGACACAACAGGGTTAAACTCTGAGTTATTGTCATTGATGCTGTTCCCAAGATTTTTCTCCTTTACAAAAAGAGGAAGCGCCATAAGATCTTTTGCATTGAAGCATGACCGGATCTGCTGGTTTACGATTGTTGAATCATAAACCAAAGGATCAAGGCCTTTTTTGAAGATATTGTAGCTTTCAATCGCCTTGTCGAGCTGATTATTAATTCTGTAAGCATTTGCAAGATAATAATATGCATCATAGGGGGCGCCAGTCTCCTTGAATTTCCCCACTTTATATTTTGGATTGATATGTTTAACTGCATCTTCAAGATATCCGATGGATTTATCCTTCTCACCGGGGACATTTAAATAACATTGACCGATACGGTACTTAAAATTATAATTATTGGGATATGATTTTAAAAGCTGTTGATACTCAGGCAGGGCTTCCTTGTAGTCCTCAAACAATATCCAGCTTTCAGCATCATAGAATGTCAGTTTATTTTCAGTTTTTGCCTGGGAGAAGAGTCTGTTGCCTGCTGCAAAGACCAGGATAAATGTTAACAGAATAAGCTTTTTCATCATTTCAGAACAGATATAAATGATTTAACATAACCTCACTAATAATAATACATTATTCTGTAATACAATATTTTACAGGGACTGAGGTTTTATGTCACTCAAATTCAATCCATAAAGGTACTAATATAGCAGAAATAATAGAAAAAGGACAATAACTATTTGTCCTTTTTTATAAACCTGCAGGATTATTCTGTCAAACCTGAATTTCAGATGATGAATTTCAGAACGTAAGGTGTTGCAAAGTAAGATTAAACTTCATCAGCAGGGTAGTTCTCCAGAATATTTTTTAACCTGTTAAGAAATTTACCTGCAAGGGCTCCATCTATTACCCTGTGATCATAGCTGAGTGATAAAATCATTATATGGCGGATTGCAATGACATCTCCTTCTGGCGTCTCGATCACGGCAGGCATTTTTCTTACGGCTCCCGTTCCGAGGATGGCAGCTTGAGGCTGATTGATTATCGGTGTGCCGGCAAGATTGTTATAGCTTCCGAAGTTGGTGATCGTGAAGGTTCCCCCTGTTATTTCATCCGGCTTAAGCTTATTGTTTCTTGCTCTTTCGGCAAGATCATTTACACTTCTTGCCAGGCCGGTGAGGTTCTTTTCATTAGCATTCTTTATAACCGGCACTATCAGGTTTCCGTCAGGCAACGCTGTGGCCATGCCTATGTTGATATTTTTTTTCCTGATAATATTGTTATCGTCGACGGATATATTTACCATAGGGAAGTCGTATAATGCCCTGGCAGCAGCATCAATGAAGATTGGGGTCAGTGTAAGCTTCTGCCCCTCAGATGCAAGGAATTTATCCTTTATGGAATTCCTCCATCTGACCAGCCTGGTCACATCAGCATCAATAAATGATGTTACATGAGGTGACGTCCTTTTTGACATCACCATGTGCTCGGCTATCAGCTTTCGCACCCTGTCCATTTCAATTATTTCGTCTCCACTATCGGTGATTTTCCTCTGAATTGCTGCTTTTTCAGGTTTTGAAGTCTTAACAGCTGCTGCCGATTCTTTCGTCTCTTTCTCCTTTTGTTTCAAATTGATGAACCTCGAAATATCATCCCTGGTAATTCTTCCGTCCATCCCTGTCCCGGCTATGTTATCAAGTTCGGAATAACTTATCCCTTCATTTGCCGCAATGCTTCTTACCAGAGGTGAAAGAAACTTTCCTGAAGGTGTCCTGCTTTTAAGGTCATGCGAAACTTTTTCGGCTTCAGTATTCTGCCTCCTCGACTCTTCAATCGTCTCGCGGATCCTTTCTACTTCTTTATCAATCTTTTTTGCATCGTCAGGCTGTGGGGCAGAATTATTTTCAATTACCGCAATTATATCACCAATTTTTACAACAGATCCTTCTGCTGCCATTATGGATATAATAGTTCCTGCCACGGGAGAAGGAACCTCAGAATCAACTTTGTCAGTCGCAACTTCAACAAGCGGATCTTCTTCCTTTACAGTGGCGCCTTCAGCAATAAGCCATTTGTTTATGGTTGCTTCAATAACCCCTTCTCCCATTGCAGGAAGAACAATATTCATTCTAGCCATATTTATAAATAATCTGATCTGTTTAACCTGAACCCCGTATTTTTCCCCAAAAAGGATTTCCGGAAGGGGATCAGCGATCTGATAAACTAATTAACTCTACCAACTAACAGACAAAATCAAAAAATGTTCAGGGATCTAAAGGCAATACAGCCTTTCGGTTGAACAGCTTTTTAAGCCATATAATAAATCTATTTCCTGTATATTCTCTATTAAAAGAATCAGGGTTATCTATTGTACTTACATACCGGCTTCCTAAAATATATTTTTCATCGGAGGATGCAATTTTAATTTTGACATTACTGTCAGCGATCGCATGCATAGAATCGATTATCAATGAGGTATTAACATTGCGTGAGGCAAAGATCACTTCCCTGACCTTGTTTACACGTAAAACTTCCTTTAACTGTCCAAGATTGCCGAGCACCTCTGCGCTTATATCGTCCGGACTAATGCTGACCCTTCCGGAAACAATATTTCCCGAAGGATTCAATTCCAGCAGCTCTTTTATTCTGGAATATCCTTCAGAATCGGATATGATTACCGTCTTTTCTTCCTTTTTCAGAGGATTGTATGCAAACTCGGGAAGGATAAATAAAATGACTCGTTTTCCCAGTGATAACCCAGCCCTGAAAAAGATTGCAGTCTGCACCAGGAATACATACGACCTGTTATTACCTCTGTTAAAATGCTTCCTGACAAAAATCAGCATTGCCTTGTAGAAATTCACCAGGACGTTCAGGTTTTCCTTTTTAGTGCTTTCTCCTTTATAATGAATGATCTTTGCGCCGGGGTAATAATAATTGACGAACCCCGATTTAATCAGCCTGTAACTGTAATCAATATCCTCGCCATACATGAAATAGTCCTCGTCGAGAAAGCCGGCCTTCTCGAATGCTTCACGGCGTATAAACATGAATGCCCCTGAAATTACGTCAGCCTGTGCAGTACTGTTATTGTCCAGATGTCCGAGATAATACCTGTTGAAAAGACCGGAATGAGGGAATAATCGTGAAAGCCCGGAAATCTTGAAGAAAGCGGTTCCCGGTGTCGGGATGGCTCTCTTTGATTCAGGGAGAAACCTTCCCTTTCCATCTATCATCCTGACACCTGCTGCACCTGCATCAGGGTGATCATCCATGAATGTGATACATTTCTTAAAAGTCTCTTCTTCAACTAAGGTATCGGGGTTGAGTAGAAGTAAATATCTGCCGGTTGCCAGCTTAAGAGCCTGGTTGTTGGCTGCAGAGAAGCCTCTGTTTTCAGGATTCATTATAAGCCTGGCTTCAGGGAATCTCCTGCCGACCATAGAACATGAGCCGTCAGCAGAATTATTGTCGACAACAAATACTTCAGAGTCAATACCTTCCAGTGCTTTGTAAACCGATATAAGGCACTGCTCAAGGAAATGTCTGACATTGTAGCTGACAATAATTACCGAGAGCTCCATTAGCTTTTATTTACTTGCAAGTTCTTCCCTTATAACCGCTGAGAGACGTTTTACTCCCTCTTCAATTTCCACAGGGTTTGAAAATGAAAAATTGATACGCATGGTATTCCTGCCTGAATCATTACAGAAAAATGATGAACCTGAGACAAATGCGACATTTCTTTCAATAGCTTTTCTGAATATATCATCGGCATCGAGATGACGGGGAAGGGTTACAAACAGGAAAAGTCCTCCTTCAGGTTCCGTCCACGTCACATTCTCAGGCATTTGGTCGCGGAAGCATTTTATCATAAAATCCCGCCTTTCACTGTAGAGGGCGATAGTCTTTTTCAGGTTATTTTCAAGAAGCCCTTTCTCAAGATAGAGGGCAATTATTTTCTGAACGAATGAAGATGTGCACAGGTCAGCTGTCTGCTTGGCCATAGCAATTTTATCGAGGATTTCAGGATGGCCGATTACCCATCCTACCCTGAACCCGGGTGATAATATCTTTGAGAATGTACAGAGGGTAATAACCCTGCCTGTATTGTCGAGTTCATACATCATCCGCTGTGGCTCTCCTCTGAAACGGACTTCGCGGTAAGGGCTGTCTTCAACAATCAGCAGATCGTACTTTTCGGCTATCTCAATGATTTTTATCCGCCTCGATTCCGGGAGAGTAATGCCTGCAGGGTTCTGAAAATCGGGTATCACATAAATAAATTTGATCTTCCTTCCCAGTTCTTTAAGATGGATGATCGTCTCTTCGAGCTCATCCGGTTTCATTCCTTCCGAGTCAAGGGTTATTCCCTTCAGTTTAACGCCATAAGCGGTAAAGGCATTAAGTCCTCCAAGATAAGAGGGGAGACCGCAGAGCACATAATCACCGGGATCAATGAATATCCTTGCAATCAGGTCGAGCGCCTGCTGTGATCCGGAAGTTATTATAAGGTTATCAATGCCGATATTCAGACCCTGCCTGTTATGTCTTTCGACAAGGGCTCTCCGCAGCCCGGCATCTCCCTCCGTTGTGCCATATTGCAGAGCCTCAGCCCCATGTTTTTCAAGCACTTCAAGAACGATCTCCTTAATATCTTCCACAGGGAATGTCTCAGGAGCCGGGAGTCCCCCGGCGAAAGAGATCATTCCTGGTTTTTGCAGATGCTTAAGTATCTCCCTTATTGCGGAACGCTTCATTCCCTTTCCTGATGCGGAAAGGAATCTCTTGACGGATTTTATCATTGCTGATACGGATTTCTGTTATTAATAGCCCGGCCGAGAGTTATTTCATCAGTATATTCAAGCTCATCGCCAATGGCTACACCTCTTGCCAGGGTAGTAATCGCAATGCTGTATTTGCTGAGCTTCTTATAAAGATAATAGTTGGTTGTATCGCCTTCCATCGTTGTGCTGAGGGCGAAGATAATTTCATTAATGCCTCCTGCCATGATTTTTTCTTCCAGGCTATCTATACTGAGGTCTGAAGGTCCGATACCGTTGATGGGAGAAATAATTCCACCGAGGACGTGATACATTCCTCTGAACTGGCGGGTGTTTTCCAGGGCCATCACATCCTGAATGTTTTCGACTACACAGATAACCGTCTTATCACGCTTGGCATCGCTGCAAATGCTGCAGATTTCCGTATCCGAAATATTGTTGCAGATCTTGCAGTAATGGATCTCATCATGTAACCTGATAATACTCTCGCCGAATCTTTTAACCTCCTCAGCATCCCGTCTTAAAAGATTCATAACCAGCCTGAAAGCTGTCTTCCTCCCGACACCCGGTAGCGATGCAAACTCATTCACGGCGTTTTCGAGAAGCCTGGAGGGAAATTCGGTAAAACTCATAGCATATCCTTTCAGACAAAATTAATTCATTTATTGCTTTATATTAATGCGCATGATAATTTTTTGACTTCCTTTCTTTTTGTTAACCTTGCATCATTAATTGTTTGCCTGTATGTCGCCAACCCTGATCCTTGGAATATTCCTGGCTTACACAATTCTTTTGTTTATCATTACATGGTTCACTTCGAGAAGAGCTGACAGCCAGTCGTTCTTTATCGGGAACAGGATTTCGCCATGGTACGTGGTGGCATACGGAATGATCGGTGCTTCATTGTCCGGCGTTACATTCATGTCAGTTCCCGGATGGGTAAGGGATACCCAGTTCAGTTATATGGTGGTTGTAATGGGTTACCTGTTTGGCTATTTTGTGATTGCCCTCGTGCTGCTGCCATTATATTACAGACTGAAACTGACCTCAATATATTCATACCTTGGCCAGAGGTTCGGTTCCTGGTCATACAAAACAGGGGCAGGCTTCTTCATCATATCACGGACACTGGGAGCATCACTCCGGATGTTTCTGGTAATCAGCGTTCTGCAGGTTTTCGTCTTTAATGCCTGGGGCATACCTTTCTGGGTAAATGCTTTGATATTCATTATATTAATTATACTCTATACGCTGAAAGGAGGAATCAGGACGATCATCTGGACCGATACGCTTCAGACGACATTCATGCTTCTGGCCGTAGTGCTTTCAATATTTTATATCAGCAAAGGGCTTGGGGTACCTGTTACAAGACTCGTTTCAGACATCAGGGAAAGTCATGTTTCACGGATGTTTATCACAGACTGGCATCACGAGAGGTTTTTTCTTAAGCAGTTTTTCTCCGGGATGTTCATCACCATAACAATGACAGGCCTTGACCAGGAGATGATGCAGAAAAACCTGAGCTGCAAGAATTTAAAAGAGGCTCAGAAGAACATGTTTACCTTCAGCGGTATACTCATGTTTGTAAATCTTTTATTCCTCTTCCTTGGAGCTTTCCTGATGCTTTATACACAGAGGAAGGGAGTTGCAGTCAGCTCATCTGATGAACTCTTCCCGACGATCGCGCTTAAATATCTGAGTCCTGCCGCAGGTATTGTGTTCCTGATCGGGCTTATCTCGGCGGCTTTTCCAAGTGCCGACGGTGCCCTTACTTCTCTGACAACTGTTGTAAGCATCGATTTTCTGGAACTGAACAGGAGGGAGGGATTATCAGAAAAAAAAGCGACACGAATCAGGTATATAGTACATCTGTCAATTGCATTTTTGTTTTTCATCAGCATATTAGTTTTCAGCACTCTGAACAACAAGGCAATTATCGATAAGCTCTTTACGATCGCGGGCTATACCTACGGACCATTGCTTGGACTCTATTCCTTCGGACTTTTTACCAGGAGAAAAGTAAATGACAAGGTGACACCTGCAATTGCGATATTATCGCCGGTTATATGCTTCTTTTTAAGCAAATACTCGATTCAGCTTTTCAATGGATATAAGTTTGGCTTCGAATTACTGTTACTGAACGGTTTGCTGACCTTTACCGGGCTGTTTGCCTTCAGCAGGAAAGAGAAATTTTCATAAAACACCGGATATTCTATGGTTCCGGGTTCTGCATATTCCCTGAACCAGTATTTGTATTTGTATTTGTATTTGTCGAAGGTGTCGTTTCCTCCTCCGGTTCTTCAGGTTGTTCCTTCTTAATCAAAACCTTAATTGTTTTATACCTGAAATTCCATATTATATAATAATTAATTCCGGCGCTGAATGAACTGGCTGCCAATCCATATCCGGGGATATAAATGGGTCTGATGTCTTTGCCGCCGCCAGAATATATCATCTTTCTCAGACTGATTGACCAGCCGATTGTAACGTTTCCGAAAAACTGGGCTCTGAAACCAGGTGAAGCCTCAATAAAGTGACTCCAAAGTGATTGTGTAGGAAGGGATGCGGTAGTCGTCCCCCAGTAATTGTCATGGCTTAATTCAGGGATCTCATAGCTAAAAGAGCTTAACCCGTAATGAAGTCCTACTCCTGCCCAGTATTTACCCTTTGCAGTTTGCGGCTTCATAAGATTGAAGTCAACGCCTGCCTTGATGAAAAAGCCATTCGTGACGTAGCTGTAGTTATATTGGGAATACTTATAATTTGAGTATCCTCCTCCCAGATAAAGAGATCTTTTCTCATTAAGATCAGCCGATAGATACCCTTCTACTGTCAGGTTGTTTTTATCTGTTAAATAAATAACAGGACCCGAAATATCAACTCCTGCCCTGATGGTCAAAGGAAAGGTAACAGTATCGGGCGGCACTGTGGCTGCAGGTTTCTGAGCCATAAGTTCACCGGTTGAATTCATCACCAGCAGGCTAATAATATATACGTATATTTTCCTCACTTATCGTAGTGACACTGTTTTTGGTGATGCTTATTTTAACAATTTTATGATTAGTGGAATTAAGTGAATCTATATTATGATAAAAAGTATAACCGCAATCTTTTGAGAGAAGGTGTGGATAGGTGGAGTACCAGGCAGACAGGGTATCGTAAACCTCGTTTATCTTTATTATGAATGAGCAGCTTCCGGATGAAGCATCAAGTGGGACAAGCGCCTGCTTCAAGCTCTTCTGTGCATTATAGATTTTGCTTGTATCCATTCCGGCGCCCCATAGCGAGAGGCTGTCAGGAGCAGTCTGCTTGCCTGTGCTATTCAAAAACAGCGATGCTTTCATGTAGGCAGTCGTCTCATCGAAACAGGCTCCGGTCGTGCAGGAGTATGCCAGCAGGAGAAATCCTGTCAGGATTAATGCAATTATTACATTCCTGATGCTTCTCATAAAATAATCCGAAGCCTCAAAAATATAAAAAATTAACAGGCAAAAACGGGTCACTGTAAAATGCTATGGCCTTCTCTGTCAGAAATATGTTAAAACGGGTATTTATATTTCTAAAACTCTGGCAGGTTTTTCAGGTATTCTGCAGCTTTCATAATTGCACTTTTAATGCCTTCAGGCTTTTTCCCTCCGGCTGTTGCCAGGAACGGTTGTCCTCCACCGCCGCCATTGATTTCGGCTGAGATTTCCTTTATTATGACAACTGCATTTATATTCTTCTCACTTACAAGCTTGTCGCTTACCATTACAACTATATTAGCTTTCCCGCCGATGGCAGATCCGATAACTGCAACAATGTTATCGGAATTTTTCCTCATATCAAATGCTATTGCCTTCAGTGTATCGGCAGAATCTGTTTTAATCTCTCCTGAGATGAACCTTATGTCTTTAATGATAACAGCATTTTCTTCAAGTTCCTTTAGAGAGGTCATGGCAGCCTGAACCTGATATCTTTCAATGGTTTTCCTGAGTGAGCTGTTTTCAGCGATAAGTTTCTCAACGCTCTCCTTTATTGATCCGGTGCTCTTCAGAAGGGTCGCAACCTCCTCTGCAGCAAAAAGTTTTTCGTCAATATATTCATCAGCCTTTGATGCAGTTACTGCTTCGATTCTTCTGATGCCAGATGCGATGGCCCCTTCTGAAATGATTTTGATTATCCCAATGCTCCCGGTAGAATGAACATGTGTCCCGCCGCACAGCTCAATGGAATTTCCGAACTGCACCACCCTCACGTTTTCGCCATATTTCTCGCCAAAGAGCGCCATTGCACCCATGGCTTTTGCCTTTTTCATGGAAAGGTTTTCCATGATCCTGCCTGTGTAATTCTCCCTAACCATCCTGTTTGCGATCTCTTCAACCTTCATGATTTCGTCCCTGGTCATTTTGGCAAAATGGCTGAAGTCGAACCTCAGACGGTCAGGCGTGACAAGCGATCCTTTCTGTTCAACATGGTTGCCGAGAACAGACCTTAATGCATAATGTAAGAGATGGGTGGCTGAGTGGTTATTAGCAGTCATCAGCCGTTTTTCGGCATCGACTTTTGCAATGAAGTGCGCCTTCGGATCAGAAGGCAATTTATCGGCAATGTGAATAACAAGATTATTTTCCTTTACCGTGTCCCTTATAGTTATTTTTTCATCATTATAATAAATAAACCCAGAGTCGCCTGTCTGTCCGCCGGATTCGGCATAGAATGGTGTCTTGTTGAAGACCAGGTGAATGACCTCTTTACCTTTAATCTTTACTATTCTGTATTTATTAATAAGAACCTCATCTTCTGTCTTTTCGTAGCCGGTAAATTCCGTCTCCTCAGAATCCCTGATCACCTGCCAGTCGCCTGCATCAAGGGATGCATCTTCGCGTGACCGCGTTTTCTGATTTTTCATCTCGTTCTCAAATCCATTGATGTCAAGCTGCATACCGTTCTCCTTAAGGATAAGCTGAGTAAGGTCGACAGGGAATCCGAAAGTATCATAAAGTTCAAAAGCTACGCTTCCCGGCAATATATTTTTGTTCTCGTCGCTGAGCCCGGCAATCATTTTATTGATCATCTTCAGGCCTTTCCCAAGAGTTTTAAGGAATGCAGTCTCCTCTTCCAGGATGACCTTTTTTATATGATCTCCCGATCTCTTCAGTTCAGGATAATGATCTCCCATTGTTGCTGTAAGGACAGGTACCAGCCTGTAAATAAATGGTTCCTCAATTCCGAGGTTATTATAGCCATATCTGACTGCTCTCCTGAGGATCCGCCGGATCACATACCCTGCCTTATTATTAGATGGCAGCTGCCCGTCGGCAATTGAAAAAGCAACTGCCCTCAGATGATCGGCAATCACTCTCATGGCTATATCGGCATTAGCATTTTCACCATATCTTTTCCCCGTGATCTTTGATATTTCATTTATGATCGACTGGAAAATGTCGGTATCATAATTTGATTTCTTTCCCTGGACAACCGTGCAAAGCCTTTCAAAGCCCATGCCTGTATCGACATGTTTTGATGGCAGCAGTTCAAGCGAACCATCAGACTTGCGGTTATATTGAATGAAAACCAGATTCCAGATCTCAATTACAAGAGGATGTCCCTTATTAACCAGTTCGTGTCCTGGCACTTTCAATCTTTCCTTATCGTCCCTGAGATCAACATGAATTTCTGAGCACGGACCACAGGGGCCTGTCTCACCCATTTCCCAGAAATTGTCTTTTTTTGATCCTTCCAGAATATGAAGCGGCAGGGAGGGAAAGCATTTCTTCCACTGTTTGTAAGCCTCGTCATCACGCGGGACTTTGTCATCAGGGCTCCCCTCAAAGATGGTTACATAGAGCCTGTCCTTTGATATGCCAAGCTTTCCAGCAAGAAATTCCCATGCCCATTCAATTGCCTCTTTCTTGAAATAATCGCCAAATGACCAGTTTCCGAGCATCTCGAACATAGTATGATGGTATGTATCATGTCCGACCTCCTCAAGGTCATTGTGTTTACCAGAAACCCTGAGGCATTTCTGTGAGTTGGCCACTCTTTTGCTCTTTGGATGGCTGTTTCCTAGGAAGATATCCTTGAACTGATTCATCCCCGCATTGGTGAACATAAGAGTCGGATCATTCTTTACCACCATGGGGGCTGAGGGTACTATTTCATGTCCTTTTGACCTGAAAAATTCAAAAAAGAGCTCTCTCAGTTCATATGCCTTCATATCTATTATTCATTGAGTTATGTAAATTTACCTGTAAATCGGCTTGTAAAATTAATTTATTTAATATAGATTTGTCCGTTGCGAAAAATAAAAATTCAAAATTCGTTTGCGTCTGATGCGAAAACGGAAGTATTTTTTAGACCTTAACGATCTGCAATACAAGCAGGTGAGACTCTCTTTGGAGAAGAAGCTGCTGCGTCTGGTATTATGGTTTGCCGGAACTATTGCAATAGCCGTTTTTTACAGCACCCTGTTTCATAATTTCTTCGGATCACCAAAAGAGGCTTTACTTAGTCAGCAGGTCGGAAATCTTAAGCTTCAGTATTCTCTGGCAAACAGGAACATGGATAATTCCCTGAAATCAATCAATAGTCTCAGAATGTCTGATGAGATACGCTACAGGCCTATTCTTGAGATGGAAAGCTTGCCGGAATCTTACAGGAATCCCGGTTTTGGAGGTGTCGACCGTTTTGTGGATCTCGACGGATACTATAATTCCGTAATGATGAAGAATGAAAGAACTAAGATCGAGGAGATGAAAAACATGCTTTCAGTTCAGGGAGAGTCTTTCACCACTATAAAGGAGCGGACTTCAGAATGGAAATATGAAATGGACCATCTTCCTGCAATAAGCCCTGTCGATCCTAAATTCCCTCTTGGCGACGGATTCAAGTACCGGGAAGTCCATCCGGTTCTGGGAATTGGAAGGATGCATTATGGTCAGGACATTGAAGTGCCATATGGTACGCGTGTTTACGCAACAGGAGACGGCAAGGTTGTCGAAGCAGGATTCAATTCAGGTGGATTCGGAAACTACGTTATTATAGACCATGGGTTTGGTCTTCAATCAATTTACGGCCACCTTAGCAAGATTGAAGTGCCGAAAGACCTTAATGTTAAAAGAGGCGATTTAATTGGACTGAGCGGAAGCACAGGATCATCAACCGGACCACATTTGCATTACCAGATAAATAAGTATGGACAGCCAACAAGTGCAATAAATTTCTTCAATAATGATATTACCCAGGAGGAATTCAATGAGATGATCCAGGCTTTCCAGTCAAAATCAAAACTCAGATAAAACCTTATTGTTTATCTATTTTAACATAATGGCCAGTCAGGCCATTTCTTGTTTTTTGATGATTTGATTATCTTTGCACCATTATGCCAAAATCACACTACAGATTCAACCCCGAATCGCTCAGCTTTGACAAGATAAGACTGGGGATTTGGGCTGTGCTGCTCAGGGCATTTGCATATTTTGTAGGCTCGCTGATTATTGCAGCTGTCTATTACTTCATCTTCGCATCGTTCGTAGACTCGCCAAAAGAGAAGGCCCTTCTTCGTGAGATAGACCAGCTTACGCTTCAATACGATATCATCCACCGCGAAATGGATAATATCGACAAAGTTATCGGCCAGCTCCAGGAAACGGACGATAACCTCTACAGGACAATTTTTGAAGCTGAACCGATACCGCAAACTCTTCGTGACGGAGGAACCGGAGGTATAAACAGGTACAAGGGGCTCGAAGGATATAATAATTCGAATATAGTAATTGAAACTACCAGAAGACTCGATAATATAAGAAAGAAAGTATATGTACAGTCCAAGTCATTCGACGATCTTATTTCACTGGCAAAAAGAAAGGAAGATATGCTTGGAGCAATACCGGCAATTATCCCTATTTCGAGCAGGGACCTGATACATGTTGCCTCCGGATTCGGATTAAGGATACACCCTATTTATAAGATTATTAAGTTTCATGCCGGGATGGACTTTACAGCACCTACCGGGACAGATGTTTATGTCACGGGTAACGGAGTTGTTTCAGCTGTTGAGAGTTCTAAAAGAGGCCTTGGGAATCATATTATCATTGATCATGGTTTCGGATACCAGTCAATTTATGCTCATCTCGACAGGTTCAATGTAAGAAAGGGGCAGAAAGTTTCAAGAGGCGATATTATTGGTTTTGTTGGCAGTACAGGATTATCAGTTGCACCCCATCTTCATTATGAGATCAAAATCAATGGGGTAAATGTCGATCCGGTAAACTACTATTTTAATGATCTGACCCCTGCAGAGTACGAAAAAATGATTGATATTGCGTCAAAAACCGGACAATCATTTGATTAGAAACCCCGGCTTGTTATCATGAAGAGAAATCTTATCTCGTTTACAACGAATATTTTATTAATCAGTTTTTTATTAATTCAGAATTCATCCGGACAGGCTGATTCAACGGTATTTCACAGGAAAATAACGATTACGGGGGTCGGTGATATTATGCTCGGTTCAACATTCCCGAACTCAAATTTCCTCCCACCCTACGATAATCCGCTGTTGCTGCTGGGATGTCTTTCAGATACGCTGGCTGCTTCAGATATAACTTTCGGAAACCTCGAAGGTTCGTTTCTTGACGAAGGAGTGCCTGTGAAGAAATGCAGGGATACAACAATATGTTATCTTTTCAGGATGCCTGAAAGATATGCCGGCGCCCTGGCTGTTTCAGGTTTCAATATTCTTAATCTTGCAAACAACCATTTTGGGGATTTTGGATACCCGGCAAGGGTGCGGACAATGAAGCTGCTTGATTCACTCGGGATAAATTATGGCGGTATCATGGAACATCCATGGTCGGTTTTCAGAAAAGATTCGATCACTTACGGTTTCTGTGCTTTTGCACCAAATGCCGGTACAATGGATATAAATGATACTGTAGAGGCCGAAGCTATTGTGAAAAAACTGGCTGATACCTGTGATATAGTAATCGTTGCATTCCATGGAGGTGCTGAAGGTGCAGATTTTCAGCATGTTCCAAAATGTGACGAGATATTTTACGGGGAGAACAGGGGAGATGTTCACGCTTTTGCCCACAGGATGATAGATGCCGGAGCCGATGTCATATTCGGAAGCGGTCCGCATGTAACCCGCGCGATCGAGGTATATAAGGAGAGATTCATCGCATACAGCCTTGGGAATTTTTGCACCTATGGAAGGTTTAATATTCAAGGTCCCGGCGGGATTGCCCCGTTGATAAAAGTGGAAGTCGATTCGACGGGAAGATTTATATCCGGAAGAATAATCCCTGTTTTTCAGTCAAGGCCTGAAGGCGTAAGGATTGATCCTGAGAAAAGGGTGATAAGTAAAATTCGTGACCTTACGGCATCTGATTTTCCGGATGCAGTTGTCAATATCTCGGAAAATGGTTATATTTCATATAAATAAAAGTTATGCCATACGTTGAAAAACCGATCGAAAAGCTCTATTATTCTATAGGCGAAACAGCTGAAATGCTTAATGTCCCGGTATCAACTGTCAGGTTCTGGGAAAATGAATTTGACATCCTGAAACCTATGAAGAATAAGAAAGGGAACAGGATGTTTACTCCTGCTGATATTAAGAATCTGAAGATAATTCACCATCTTCTTAAAGAGGAGAGAATGACCCTTCCGGGAGCGAAGAAGAGACTTACAGGGAAATGGGAAGAAACTGAATATAAGTATGAGATCAATGAATCTCTTCAGAAGATCAAAGATTTGCTGCTTGATTTACGCGATAATATATGAAACTTAAGGAGCTTTGTTCATTTCTGGATTCTGCAATCCCTTTGTCGTACCAGGAAGAATACGACAATTCTGGTTTGCAGATAGGCATACCCGGACGTGAGGTAAATTCTGCATTACTGACACTCGATATTACTGAAGATATACTGGATGAGGCAATTACTAATAATTGTGATGTAATAGTTTCCCATCATCCCCTGATTTTTGCTCCGATAAAAAAAATATCAGAAGGGTCAATGACGGAAAGGATCGTGGCGAAGGCAATAAAAAATGATATATCTATCTATTCGGCCCATACGAACCTTGATTCCGTTCCGGATGGAGTTAGCCGCAAGATGGCCGAAAAAATTGGGCTTGTGAATGTCAGGGTGCTGGCCCCTTTGAAAAAAAGGCTCCTGAAACTCGTTGTTTTTATTCCTGAAAATTATCTCGATAAGGTTAAGGAGGCTGTTTTTGAGGCAGGAGCAGGGATGACCGGCAATTATGACAGGTGCAGTTTTGGTACGCCGGGAACAGGTAGCTTTCGTCCCGGAGAGGATGCCAACCCATTTGTCGGCAAAAAGGGTGAAATCCATTTTGAGAGGGAGGTAAAGTTTGAGACAATTCTGTATACCGAATTAAAAGAGAAGGTGGTTGATGCCCTGCTGAAGGCTCATCCTTACGAAGAACCTGCTTATGATATCTACATGCTTGAAAATAGTAATACAGAAGCAGGACCAGGATGTACGGGCGACCTGAAGGAAAAGATGGACAAGAAAGATTTTCTTGATTTCATTGCAACTGTTTTCTCAGCCAATGGCTTAAGATATTCAAAGTATGCAGGCAGCAAAATCTCAAAGGTCGCACTTTGCGGTGGTTCGGGAGCATACCTCCTGAGAGAAGCTATCGCATCGGGAGCAGATGCATTTGTGACTGCAGATATTAAATACCATACTTTTTTTGATGCTGAAAACAGGATACTTCTGGCAGATATCGGACATTTTGAGAGTGAAAAATTCTCTGTAGAAATTTTATACAATTTAATTATTAAAAAATTCCCTACATTTGCACTCCGGTTTTCAGAAATAAATACAAATCCGATAAACTATTTGTAAGATGGAAAAAAACAAGACAAAAGACGCCGAGATTTCTGTTGAGGATAGGTTACGGGCATTATACAGCCTTCAGATGGTCGATTCAGAGATTGATAAGATAAAGACTCTGAGAGGCGAGCTGCCCCTTGAGGTTCAGGATCTCGAAGACGAAATAGCCGGTCTTGAAACGAGGCTTGGCAATCTCAGGGACGAAGTTACCGCTCTTGAGAAATCAGTTCAGAAAAAGCATAATGAGATCTCAGATTCCGAGGCCCTGATAAAGAAATATGAAGACCAGCAGAAAAACGTCAGGAATAACAGGGAGTTCGATTCGCTTTCAAAAGAGATTGAATACCAATATCTTGAAATTGAACTCTACAATAAGAAAATAAAGGAGTTCAATGTTCAGATTGAAGAGAAAAAAGTTATAATCACTGAATCCGAAACTTTGCTTGAAGACAGGAAATCGGACCTGGACAACAAGAGATCGGAGCTCGACGAGATCATTTCAGATACCCAGAAAGAGGAAGAGGGTCTTTATAAGAAACTCGATAAGGTACAGGGAATAATTGAGGAGAGGCTTCTTACAGCTTACAAGCGTATTCGTTCGAATGCGAGGAACGGCCTTGCAGTTGTTCCGGTACAGCGTGATGCCTGCGGTGGTTGCTTTAACCAGATCCCGCCACA
>PMBC01000152.1:26034-28987 GCA_003152835.1 Bacteroidales bacterium
TGATTTTAAAAAGCTTGTTTCCGAAGGGATCCCATCTGATCTTCCTCTGGTGAAACAATACGATGCAAATATTAATCATGCTCCGAAAAGAAAAGATATACTTTCAGAAACTGAGAAAAAGCTGGCACTGAAAAATGCTCTCAGATACTTCCCGGTTAAGTTTCATCAGGTACTGGCAAGGGAATTTGCAGATGAGCTGAGGGACTATGGCAGGATTTATATGTACAGGTTCCGTCCCGATTATGAGATAAAGGCCCGGAATATTGATGATTATCCCTACAAGTCACGCAAAGCAGCGGCAATAATGTTGATGATATCAAATAACCTGGATATATCTGTTGCGCAGCACCCTCATGAACTGATCACTTATGGCGGCAATGGCGCAGTATTTCAGAACTGGGCCCAGTACAGGCTGACAATGAAGTATCTGTCGGAAATGACAGACAACCAGACTCTTGTCATGTATTCCGGTCACCCTATGGGACTATTCCCATCTCATCCTGATGCCCCCAGGGTAGTTGTCTCAAACGGAATGGTGATACCGAATTACTCATCNNAGGGAAGAGCAAAGATCAGAAGCTATTTGTCTCTTCAGGACTTGGCGGAATGTCAGGCGCTCAACCCAAAGCCGCAAAGATTGCTGGTTTGATTTCTGTTATTGCCGAGGTGAATCCGAAGGCTTTACAGACCCGTTACTCCCAGGGCTGGGTTGATGAGGTTATATCAGATATGGATAAACTGATAAGCAGGGTGAAAAAGGCCAGAGAACTTAATGAGACTGTTTCGTTGGCTTTTCAGGGCAATATTGTTGATCTGTGGGAAAAGTTTGCCGATCATGATATCAGGGTCGATATCGGTTCTGACCAGACATCGTTGCATAACCCATGGGCCGGTGGCTATTATCCGGCAGGGCTCTCTTTTGATGAGGCGAACAGGATGATCTCTGATGATCCTGAAAAATTCAAGTCGCACGTCAGAAAATCTTTAATCCGGCAGGTTGAGGCAATAAACAGGCATACTAAAAAAGGCACATATTTTTTTGATTACGGGAATGCTTTCCTTCTGGAGGCTTCGCGTGCCGGAGCCGATATTCTCAAACCTGACGGAGAATTCAGGTACCCTTCCTATGTCCAGGATATCATGGGGCCTCTCTGTTTCGATTATGGCTTTGGTCCATTCCGCTGGGTCTGCTGTTCAAACAACCCTGCCGATCTTGCTGTCACTGATGTTATCGCTGCCTCGACACTTGAGAAAATCATGAAGGGGGCCCCTGAAAAGATCAGACAACAGCTGGAGGACAATATTCACTGGATTAAAGAAGCCGGGAAAAACAAGCTGGTTGTCGGTTCGCAAGCCAGGATCCTCTACGCCGATGCCGAAGGAAGGATTGCCATTGCTGATGCTTTCAACCAGGCTGTTGCAAAAGGGAAACTCAGGGCTCCGGTAGTCATCGGCAGGGATCATCATGACGTTTCAGGAACAGATTCACCATACAGGGAGACTTCAAATATCTATGACGGGTCAAGGTTTACTGCCGATATGGCAGTTCAGAATGTAATCGGAGATTCATTCCGTGGCGCTACATGGGTCTCTCTTCATAACGGGGGTGGAGTAGGATGGGGTGAAGTGATAAACGGCGGCTTCGGAATGGTTCTTGATGGGCTGGAATCAACAGGAGAGAAGCTTAGAATGATGCTTCACTGGGATGTTAATAACGGTATTGCAAGGCGGAGCTGGGCACGTAATGACGGAGCAATGTTTGCTATAGAGAGGGAGATGAAAAAAACACCTGAACTGATAGTAACGATGCCTTTTATCGCAGATGATAAACTGATTGATGATGTAATTTGAACGCAGGTCAGTTTGCGAGAAGAACAACTGCTATTGCCACAATTCCTTCCTCTCTCCCTGTAAAACCAAGTTTCTCGGTTGTGGTTGCTTTTATGGAAATATTTTCAGGAAGTGTTACAAGGATTTTTGATATGACTGACTTCATCTCAGGGATAAAGGGAGCGATTTTCGGTTTTTCGAGGCAGACAGTGCTGTCAATGTTTACAATGGAAAATCCTTTATCCCTAATAAGATCAAATGATCTCTTCAACAGGATCTTGCTGTCAATATTTTTATACTGAGGATCAGTATCCGGGAATTGATGTCCGATATCTTCAAATCCGGCAGCGCCAAGCATTGCGTCACAGATTGCATGAAGAAGAACATCACCGTCGGAGTGAGCTAAACAGCCTTTTTCAGAAGGAATATTGATACCTCCGAGCCAGAGACTGATACCTTTTTCCAACCTGTGGAAATCGATTCCCTGGCCTATCCTGATATTCATGTATGAGACTTGGTGGCGTTCCTTAATGCGCTTAAGTCAAATGAAAGGGAGAAACGCAGGGTTCGTGCAAGCGGATGATTCGCCTTGACTGGCATGAGATAGGAGAAATCAATTGTAAAACCGCTCAACCTGAATCCTGCTCCGGCAGTAAAATATTTTCTATTACCCTTTGAACCGTCTTCATGAAAGTAACCGCCCCTGATAGCGAACTGGTTGTTATACCAGTATTCAGCACCCAGTGAATATGTAATCTCCTTCAATTCTTCACTGAATCCGCCCGGTGCATCATAGAATGACTGGAATATGGCTGCAGGCACTGAGACATTCGGATCTTTTCCGGCTTTTATCTCGCTCAGGGCAGTTTTTACTGTATCTCCTTTACTATCAACTTCCCCGACTGAATAATATGTCGGAGGTGTGGGAACAAGAAGTTTGTTAAGATCAGCAGTAATGGTAACCTTGTTATAAGTGTCAAGATTTATTGTGCCTGAAGCGCCGATCCTGAGGTTCATGGGAATGAAATCGGAAGCATGGGAATCAGAGTAGCTCATTTTAGTTCCGATATTTGAAAAATTCACACCGGCGCCAATCGTGGCATCCTTATTGAAAAGAGTAACA
>PMBC01000205.1 GCA_003152835.1 Bacteroidales bacterium
TGGATGGGACATGAACCTGATAAATGCCGCGATATATTTGTTCCATGGATGGAATCTGAAGGCTCTTCCGTCATTGTTTCAGACACTCTTGATGCGTATATTACCCACGACCTGAAAAACGAGTTCGATCTCATAATTCAGGCCTGGACCATGGGAACTATTCAGCCAGAACAGGAAAAGGCTTTACTCGAAGCAGTTAAAAGCGGGGTTGGCCTTGCAGGATGGCACGGGGGACTGGGTGACTCTTTCAGGAACAATACTGAGTACCAGTTCATGGTAGGTGGTCAGTGGGTAGCTCATCCGGGCGGAGTGATTGACTACCGGGTAAATATAACTGACCACAAGGATCCCGTGACAAAAGGATTGACTGATTTTGACATGCACTCGGAACAGTATTATGTGCAGGTAGATCCCAATGTAAAGGTCCTGGCAACTACGACCTTTAATGATAAAAGTGCTTCATGGATCGGAGGGAATGTGGTACCTGTGGTCTGGAAAAAAGCTTATGGATCCGGGAGGATATTCTATTCTTCACTTGGACATGTGGCTAAGGATTTCAGTGTACCGCAGGTACTTGAAATTCAGAAAAGAGGGATCAGGTGGGCATGCATGAGCAAATATGAACCTGTAGAGGAATGGAAGATGCCCGTTTACAAAACCGGAAGAAGATAAACTTAATCGTAGAGTTTAATAAACTCATAGGAGTTGCCGGTATAATCAAGGAACCTGATTTCAAGTTTGTCAAGCAGGCTATAGAGTTCTATCTGCCCTCTCATCAAACTTCTTTATTTTTTTGTATGTAGCTAAAATCGAAACCTGCAAGAAGGGATATGTCGGTCCCGGCTTCCTTCATATCCGTATCTCCTTCCTCATAAATCCATTCTACAGCAACCGGGATGCCGGTAGGAATAAGCCTTTTTAGCTCCAGGAAAATATCATTAAGAAATTTAGCAGATGATGAGTTGAAATATGAAAGGTCGACCTGAAATTTAAATGGATTCTCGTTATTGAAGCTATTGTATTCTCCTTCAAGGATATCATCAATGAAGATCTTTATCCATTCAATTAATGGATAATAGAGTGCACGCACATCCTCGGGTGCCGAATTGCCCCGGATAAAGAAACTATTCTTTTGCGGAGAAAGAAGAATTTCCGGAGAGGTATCAGTAGCTTTGATATATAAAGTTTGCATCTGCAGGCATTTTTGCAAAATTGCACCATTATTTCAAAACTTCAAAATTATTTTGAGTGAGACTGGAATCAGAATAACTCATTATTTTCCTCACCTGGAGAGTACCCGGGATCTTCCCGGAGGGTTTCCGATCTGTAGGCTTCAACCGCAAGTTGGTCGCAGAGCTCATTTTCCTTGTTATTGCTATGGCCTTTAATCCAGATGAATCTCACGTTATGATTGCGGTATACCTTAAGAAATCTTATCCAGAGATCAGGGTTTTTTTTCTTTTTGAAAGCTTTGGCTTCCCACTTGAAGAGCCATCCTTTTTCCACTGAATCCGCTACGTATTTTGAATCGGTATATATTACGACATTGCTTTTCGGCCTTTTAAGCGCTTCAAGTCCGACTATTACCGCCAGCAACTCCATACGGTTGTTCGTAGTAAGAATGAAACCTTCTGATTTCTCAAGCCGGTGCTTCCCGGAAATCAGCACAATACCATAGCCCCCTGGTCCGGGGTTGCCTCTTGCAGCTCCGTCGGTATATATTGTGATTTCACTTTGCATGATGCAATACAATGCCGGTATTCGTGAGGAAAAGCTTTATTGCAATTGAAAGAAGGATTACGCCAAATATTTTTCTCAGTAACTGCAATCCCCCCAGCCCAAGAATTTTTTCAAATATTGAAGTAAGACGAAGTATCAGGTAAACGATAACCATGTTGAGCACCAGGGCAATGAAGATGTTGATAGTCTGATATTCGGCTTTGAGTGACAGGATTGTAGTTATGGAACCGGCTCCTGCAATGAGAGGGAAAGCAATAGGGAATATTGATCCTTCGCCCTGAGCATCCTGCTTGAAAAGCTCTATTCCAAGAATCATCTCCATGGCAATCAGGAAGATAATGAATGAACCGGCGATGGCAAATGAAGAGACATCGATGCCGAAAATTCCCAGGAGAGGACTACCGATAAATAAAAATGCGAAGAAGATTAATGATGATACGATAGTAACTTTCCCGGCGTTGACATTTCCGGATTTCGATTTTATGTCGATTATAATAGGTATAGATCCGGGAATATCAATTATGGCAAAGAGAACCATGAAGGCAGCCAGTATCTCAATAAAACTAAGATGCATATATTATCAGTTTGATACAAAGATAAAGAAATTCAGGAACTCCTCCCCCCGGCCCATCTTCGCAGATCGGCCTCACCCCCGACCTCCCGCCGAAGCGGGACAGGCTCTCTCCCAGGGGAGATGGGAGTAGTATGTTAATATTCAATAAATTTCCCCCTCTATGCAAAGCAGAGAGCGGGCCGAGCGTAAAAAAATAGCCCTGCAGGGTTATTTTAGCGAAAGAGCCAGACTGCAGGGCGGATAAAAGGGGGTGAGTACGTTTGTTCTCTACTGTCTTATTGTCATCTCATCAACCAGGTTTCCTGCACCGGAATAAATATCCATGATCCATAGTACATATCTTATATCTACGACGATACATCTTTGCAGCGCAGGTTCATAAGTAACGTCACCGCTCATGGCTTCCCAGTTNNGTGAGGAAGCAAACCGGCATATAACCTTTGGATGAGGCATATCTTCCGAATTCTTTTTTATTATTGAGATCAATGAGTCTCTGAGGAACGTCAAACTCATAATTTCCGGGTATGTATTTGTCAACAACACCCTGAAGAGTCGTGTAATATTTATATGTAACAGCATCTTTCGGATCATAATCCTGAACAGTCCCGTAGGTGAGGCGCATAGTAAAATTTGCATCAGGGTAGAGGGTCTTTTCTGGAGTCATTTCCCTGAGCGCGGCGACCCATAACCGGCGACCTTTTATAAGATCACCGTCAAACTTACCGGTTTCCTGTGAAATATCACTGCTTACCTTATTTATCGAAACAGAAGTTAGAACCACCGGGTCATTCTCAATTGTTTTAAGGAGCGGTTTATCCAGGAATGCTTTTAGTTTGGCTTCGCTTGCAAATATTGATTTTGCAAACATATCATCCACAAATTTGTCAATATTGCCCTTGAATTTTTTATCAACCACGTTTGTGTAAAAATCAGGATGAAATTTTACAGGAACATCAGACCTGTAAAGCTTAAGCATTGCTTTCATTGATTTCTGATCGGTGGGAGGATTGTAATCTTTATACATTTCATCTGCATTCTCCTTCATCCTTGAAACCGCATCACTTATTTTCTGTTTATCACCTGACTTTAATGCACTTATGAGCTCTCCTGCAAACTGGTTGAAATTAAGTATTTCGCAGCCCTGAATACATTCATTGAGATACATTAATGCATTCCTAAACTCTGCTCTGCCTTCAATAGCTGATTTAATCAGGTTAAGGGCATCCCCGTATTTAGATTTACGATCAGGATCGGCATTCACCCATGCATTGAACTGGTTTTCAATCACCTGTTTTTTAGTTATCACGTTCAGGTTCTTAAGCTGGTTATTCTCGCCAATCGAATATTTCCAGTAGTTTGAAGAACCTAAAAAATACTTGGTAGCATATTGAATCCTGACTTTCTCGTTTGAACTCATATCAGCCATCCATATCTCCTGTTTGATCCCGCGGATCTTTATCCTGTCAGGGTTATCAATATTCATTATCTCGTTGACTTCATAAGATGTATAATATCTTTGAGTTCTCCCGGGATATCCCAATATCATTGCAAAATCACCTTTGTTAAGATCCCTCAGTGATACAGGAAGCCAATATTTCGGCTTAAGTGGAACATTATCCTTTGAATAGGCAGCAGGCTTGCCGTCGGGAGCTGAATATACCCGGAAGACACTGAAGTCACCTGAATGACGCGGCCATTCCCAGTTGTCTGTTTCTTCGCCGAACTGACCCATTGAAGATGGAGGAGCGCCAACAAGTCTTACGTCATTATATCTTTCATAAACAAGAAGATAGAAATTATTTCCGCCATAGAATGAAACTACAGAGTTCCTGTAATTATTCCCTTCAGAAGTTTTTTTCTCTATAGCCGTTCTTGCATCACTGATAGCAGCGTTCCTGTCGGTTTCACTCATGCCAGGCTTTACATTGACAAGAACCTGGTCGGTAACATCCTCAATCCT
>PMBC01000157.1:0-14647 GCA_003152835.1 Bacteroidales bacterium
CAGATGGCAAACAATAACCTGAATAACCTTGGGAAACTTGCCATTGAAGACCTGAAAAAACTTCACGGGATAGGCTCAGCACGGGCAGTTACCATTGCCGCTGCTCTTGAGCTGGGCCGCAGGCGAAAGCTTGCTGATGCCGAAAATGTAATCCAGATAAAATGCTCAAAGGATGTAGCGGATATCTTCCAGCCGCTGCTAGCCGACCTTCAGTACGAAGAGTTCTGGATACTTTTCCTCAACAGGTCCAATAAGGTTATCAACCGGATGAAACTTAGCCAGGGAGGCATCAGCGGAACGGTGACTGATGTCAGGATAGTGATGAAAAAGGCAATAGAATACCTTGCTTCAGGAATAATTGTATGCCATAACCATCCTTCCGGAAACCTTAATCCAAGCGAATCCGATTCCAAAATAACTCAGAAGATAAAGGATGCCGGCAACCTGATGGATATCCAGCTGCTCGATCACCTGATAATCTCCGAAAAGGATTATTACAGCTTTGCAGATAATGGATTATTATAGTTTTTTGATACTCCCTTCATCCTTGCACTCCTTCAATAATTCATTCATTGATTTCCCGAAAACGGGATGGACAAAATCGGGTGCAATCTCACATAATGGAACCAGGACAAATTTACGTTCGTGCATTCTCGGATGTGGTATCTTAAGCGATATAATGTCGACCTTCTGGCTGCCATAGAGCAGTATATCAATATCAATAATCCTTGACGAATATTGCTTCCCGTCCCTGAGCCTGCCAAGAAGTGATTCTATCATCAGAAGCCTTCCGAGCAAACCCGATGGATTGAGGTTTGTCTCCACCCCAATTACCATGTTCAGAAAATGATCGCTGCTCTGGAAACCCCATGGCTCAGTCTCATAAACTGATGAGCGGGAGAAAATTATGCCTATAAATTCAGCGATTTTGTCAAGAGCCCCCTGCAGGTTTTTCTCCCTGTCGCCAAGATTTGTCCCAAGCCCGAGGAATACTTTTTTCATCTTCCAATACCACTTGTATCAAATGTATTAAATCAAACAATACCTTTATATAATCATCTAGTTTTTTATATATTTAGCACTCATTTAATTAAACAAGTTCCTATGAAAAATTTTCTAATCTATACCCTTGCCACCATAACAGGCATAATATTAGTTTCAATCATATTCTTTTTTATCATGGTTGGGAGCCTGAGCGTAATGGTTGCCTCAGGAAATAAAACCGTAGCTGTATCAAATAATTCCGTACTGGTTCTCAAGGGAGGTGTCCAGATTCCTGACCGCACCGATCCTAACCCTTTTTCAGGCTTTGATATAATAAATATGACTTTAACTCAGGCTCCGGGACTAAATGATATCCTGCATAATATAGAAAAAGCTGAATCTGATCCGAAAATCAAAGGGATTCTAATTGAGAACGGCCTTCTGGCATCAGGATGGGCTACAACGGAAGAGATCAGGGATGCTCTCCTGAAATTCAGGAAAGAGTGTGGCAAATTTGTCATCTCCTATTCTGATTATTTGCTTGAACAGGAAGGATATTACCTTTCGACGTCTGCTGATAAAATCTACATAAATCCCTCCTCAACGGTTGATTTCAAAGGGCTTAGCGGTGAAATTATGTTCTACAAGAAAGCCCTGGAAAAAATTGGCGTCGAGGTCCAGGTTACCCGTCACGGTAAGTTCAAGGGCGCAGTGGAACCGTATATCCTTGACAAGCTGAGTGACGAAAACAAGGAGCAGATTAAAGAGTATGTCGGGTCAATATGGAATCATGTCGTAAAGATGATTTCAGCAGCAAGGGGTATCCCGGAGGAAAAACTTAACCTTCTTGCCGATAAACTTGCAGGTAATATTGCATCGTCTGCACTAGAAAGCGGACTTGTTGATGGTCTTCTTTTCCGCGATGAGCTTAATGATACCCTGAAAGCTCTTTCTGGTCTGAAAAAAGATGATAAGATCCATTTTATTTCAATGAGCAAGTACTCTAAGGTTCCTGATCTGAAAAAAGTTACATATTCAAAAAACAAAATTGATGTCATCTATGCCTCCGGAACCATTGTTATGGGCAAGGGAACTGATTATAACATTGGCGGAAACCGGTATGCAGATATAATACGCGAAGCGAGGCTCGATACCTCTGTAAAGGCAATAGTAATGAGAGTTAATTCTCCCGGGGGAAATGCAATTGCATCCGATATCATGTGGAGGGAGCTCATGCTGGCAGCTAAAGCCAAACCTGTTGTAATATCTATGGGGAACCTCGCTGCTTCAGGCGGGTATTATATTTCAGCTCCCGGAACAAAAATATATTCAAGCCCGACAACCATCTCGGGGTCGATCGGTGTTTTTGGCATGATCCCAAATGTTGGTGATCTTCTCGAAAAGAAGCTCGGCATTTCCACTGAAACTGTAAAAACAAATGCCAATTCCGATTTCCCTTCAATTTACAGGCCGATGAGCGTCTATGAAAAAGAGACTATGCAGGCAAGTATCGAAAAGATCTATGGTGATTTCGTAAGTAAGGTTGCCGAGGGAAGAAAAATGACTGCAGTGTCAGTCGACAGCATCGGACAGGGACGGGTATGGAGCGGATCAAGCGCCATGAAAATAGGACTCATTGATGAGATGGGAGGTCTTAAAGATGCAATCAAAGGGGCTGTTACTCTTGCCGGAATCGATTTCAATTCGTATTCGGTAAGGGAGCTGCCTGAAGCCGAAGATCCCTATACCAGGTTACTGACGCAACTGGGCGGTGAGTTACGAATGAGCTTCATTAAAAAAGAGCTTGGCGAATCATTCAGGTTTTATAATGAAATAACTGAGATAAGGGATCTGTCCGGCGTACAGGCGCGTCTTCCTTATTTTATTGAGATCCACTGATAAATGGCAAAAACAAGGAGCATATTTTTATACCCTTTCTCTCTCCTGTATGGATTAATCACAGACGTAAGGAACTTTCTTTACAGTGCAGAAATAATAAAATCCCGTGAGTTCACCGTACCTGTCTTATGTGTCGGAAATCTCTCGGCAGGAGGAACCGGGAAGACTCCTCATACTGAGTACCTGATCGAACTGCTTCAAAAAAGCTTTAAGGTTGCTGTTCTGAGCAGAGGCTACAGAAGAAAATCCTCAGGATATGTCGTTGCTGATCCTAATTCAACTGTTTCCGATATCGGGGATGAACCATTGCAGGTTTCGAGGAAGTATCCGGGTATAATCATTGCAGTTGACAGAAACAGGGTGCATGGCGTGGAAGAGATTATGAAAGCTTATCCGGAAACAGATGTGATAATTCTTGATGACGGTTACCAGCACCGGAGAATAACCCCCGGACTCTCAATTCTTCTTTCCGACTTTGATAACCTCATTATGAATGATCATATGCTCCCATATGGCAACCTGAGGGAAAGCAGGCACAATATGCACAGGGCTGATATCATTCTTATTACTAAATCGCCTGAAAATATATCCCCGATTCAGCGCAGACTGATAGTCAGGGATATAAACAAGAAGCCTTACCAGAACCTGTATTTCACATCAATTTCTTACAGGGATCCTCAGCCTCTGTTTGAAAATGAGGAAAAAAACGAAGCCCCGTTACTGTCTGATAAAACAAGTGAAAAGGGATTTGTACTTGTCACAGGGATTGCCAATCCCGGACCTCTGGCAAAATACCTGGGAGATAGAGCCGGTGAAATTATTCACCTGTCATTTGGTGACCATCATAACTTCACCAGGAATGACATTGAAAAAATTCATAGTGCATACAACAACCTCAGAGCTCCCCATAAGTACGTCATTACTACCGAAAAGGATGGTGTCAGGTTACGGGAATTTACTAATATTGCAGAACCAATACGGTCAGCATTCTACTATATTCCGATTGGAATATGGTTTTTAAATGACGACCAGAATGAGTTTGATAACCTCATAGTTGATTATGTTAGAAAAAATAAACGAAACAACAGAGTTTCTTAAGGCTAAGGGATTTGTAAATCCTGATGCAGGAATTGTTCTTGGTACCGGCCTTGGTGGTCTTACAGCCAANNTCAACAGTTGAGGGACATGCCGGAAAGCTTATTTTTGGTGACTTTGGCAGGAAGAAAATCGTTGCAATGAAGGGGCGGTTCCATTACTACGAAGGATATGGTCCGGAACAGGTTGCACTTCCAATCAGAGTACTTAAATACCTCGGAATTAAATGCCTTTTCCTCTCGAATGCCGCAGGAGGGGTGAACCCTGCCTTCCGGATCGGCGACATTATGATAATCACTGATCATATCAACCTTCTTCCCAATCCTCTTATCGGACAAAACGACGACAGGATAGGTGCCCGTTTCCCTGATATGGGAGAGGCGTATGATAAATACCTCATCAAAAAAGCTTTGATCATTGCACAGGATCATAAGATAAGAGTCCATAAAGGGGTTTATCTTTCGACAAGCGGCCCCACCTTTGAAACACCTGCTGAGTACAAATACTTCAGGATCATTGGTGCGGATGCAGTTGGTATGTCGACGACGCCGGAGGTCATCATTGCACGTCACATGAATCTGCCGGTTTTTGCCGTCAGCATCATAACCGACCTCGGTGTTGAAGGAAAGATCGCTTACACAACCCACCAGTCTGTTCTTGATGAAGCAGCCAAAACCGAAGAACGCATGACTGCCATCATGACTGATATGATCTCGGCACTTTAGGATTATTCTAAACAATTAAATCCCCTCCAAGGAGGGGATTTAAAATTCTATCTGATAACCGTACATACTTTTTTCCAGGATTTTGTTTTGCCTTTGTCATTGTATAATTCGATAAAAACAATGTAAACTCCAGTATCTACCAGTGAGCCGTCATCGGAAGTTCCATCCCATACAACTGATGCCCTGGTCTGTGCAAAAAAGTTTTCCCTGAGCTTCCTTACAAAACCTCCTGTTTCGTCAAAAAGAGTAACTGATACAACGTTCCCGAAACCTGCTGCATCAATATCTATTACAAGTGCATCATCGATGCCGTCATTATCGGGAGATATTCTTGCTGATGAGAAAGTTATAAGATCATCGCCCTCCGGTCCAAGGCTGAAAACCGAATTCTCTCTTCCCGGAGTTCCCCATCCCGAACCTTCGGATGCAGAGTGCCAGTTTGTGCTTTCATTTGATTCCATCTCCGGTCTTATCTTTTCAAGAGAAACACCCTCGTTGCCGGCCAGAAGAGGATATTGCATTCCTTCCGTGTATGTAACCTCATCAACCAGATCAAGGCTCCTGTTAAAAAGAAGCAAATGTCCCCTGTCATCAGGCATTGAAGGAAGAGATGGTGCATTGAAAATACTCTCAGGATCGGAAGCGGGATACCTCTCAATTACTCTTTTCCGGTCAGACGTAACTGTGAAAAATGCACCCGGGACTATGCATCTGTGTTCGTCAGAAAGAGTTTTTATTTCCGATGTGTCACCAGAATCTGTATTTATAGAAGCAAGATATAGCTGAGAGGCATCAGCCACTTTATCAGAGTTGTTATACAATTCAATATAATCCGGCTCGTCCTGGAAAGGATTGAAAAGCAATTCGTTAAAAACAATATCGCCCCTGCCCGCCTTTTCAGGCAGGCCGAATTTAAACGAGGCGCGTGAAATTGAATTTCCTGCAAAATCTGCGACATCGGAAGAAATATTCATTGAATAAACCTCGCCCTTTTCAAGGGATACAGTTGATCTTAAAACAAAAGTCCTGAGCAGCGGGTCAGATGATGAAACAGAAGAGACAGCCTTATCTCCAATCAATATTTTTTCTCTTGACCCGGCAATATTAAAAACTGTTTCGGAAAGAGTGACAATGATCGTTACACTGTCAGACGGGAATACATTTCCGATACCGTAAAATAAGGGATCCGGATTGCCTCGGGCTGACGAATTTATCTTCCCCGGAGTTCCGCCAGTTCCTGACGATGAAGCTTCCCAGTTGCCTTCAGCATAAAACGGATAACTGCTATCGATCATTTCCAGCGACCAGCCCCCTGTTTCCTTTAATTTATTTCCATACCATGCGGACGAATAAACCACTCCATGAATAAGATTGCCCAGGCTGTCGGAAATCCAGAGCATTCGTCCTTCATCGGTCAGTGGCGGAAATGATTTCAGTCCAATAACTTTCCCGAAACTTGAAAATGCTATTGTATCTGCAGGCTGACATAGAATAAAGTAATCACCGGCTTTAATCTCAACGTCAGGGAATGAGGTGCTTTGACTTTCGGTTGAAAGGCTCCATTTTCTTAAATTGAAGTTGAATTGAGACCTGTTTGCAATTTCCAGGTATTCTTTGCCTGGAAGCGAAACGGCAGGAAGCGGATCGGCCATAATTTCTGTAATTATAACATCTCCGGGATCAGGCGCTATAAGTGTAAATCCTACACTTATTCTTTCAACGCAGTTTGATGATCTGTCGCACAAATGGTTTATAATTAATTTGTTTAAGGTTTTATTGCTGAATTTATTGCAGAAAGTTAACCTGAACAATTTTTCACCTTTCCTGATAATCCCGGTTAGGGAATTATCCCCACCTGCAAGTGAAAAATTTGAAAGAAGCGTGAAGTCATCTGATGGATCTTCATCAAGAGTCAGATCGAGGGAATTGATCCCGGATACCTTGCAGCTCAGCACCATTGGAGGCTGATTGTCTTCATGGAACACACCTTCAATCTTCAGATCGTCAAACCAGAGAAGCCTGTCGCGGGTGGATGTGTACCTGTAATTAATGATGAAAAATGAAGAGCGGAATAATTCATTGTCAGTCCCGGAAGCGTTCCCTTTCAGATTATCCTGCTTATCATAAACAACAATTTTCCATGTTCCTGACAATGAACGTTCCACAATGATTTTTGCCTTATCGTCTGTTCCGATATCATTCTGCCAGTTCACCGGGCAGGTTGCAATTACTGACGGAGTGCCGTTCTTTATTTTCCAAAGCCTGAGAGTATCATCATATCCGTTAAGGTTGACTCCTGCAGCAAATCCGTTTAAAGCGGCGCCTTCAGCCAAAGCAGAAGGATTGCCATCTGACACCAGATATACTTGCCAGTTGTTTGAAGCTGACGGGTCATAGCCATGCCTGATAAGGAATGTCCATTGCACCAGGCCCTCATCAGGGTGAAGGTTATTAATGGAGATGCCTATACAATCAGATCCAGATATGTTATTATCAAAGACATGATGCAAGGAATACATTCCTGACAGGCTTCTGGTTGTGTCGGCTTTCCATCGCCCTTCCGTGCCCTGAACCCAGTTTGCCAGAGATGCTGATTCAAAATTTTCGATTACCTGACCGTTTGCCATATATGGCAAAAAGAGGGCCAGTAAAATAACTTTTTTCATGCAGCGGGACAGATTGAAAAAAAAGTTAATTTTGACCGTTTTAAACTTATAGTAAATTTAATAATAACATTTAATTTTCCAAATTTAAAGAGATGAAGACAGCTGTTGTTGGAGCAACCGGGATGGTTGGCCGGACAATGATCAAGGTCCTTGAAGAAAGAAATTTTCCTGTAACTGAATTAATCCCCGCCGCATCAGAGAAATCGGTCGGCAAGGAAATTATGTTCAAGGGTAAGCCTGTCAAGGTTGTAAGCATAATGGATGCTGTAAACGCAAAACCAGTATTCGCAATATTCTCAGCAGGTGCCTCCGTATCGAAGGAGTGGGCCCCGAAATTCGCAAAAAACGGAACGGTGGTGATCGATAATTCCTCATGCTGGCGAATGGATAAGAATGTTCCGCTTATTGTTCCGGAAATCAACAGTCATGTGATTAAAAAAGGCGACAGGATAATTGCCAATCCCAATTGTTCGACAATTCAGATGGTAATGGCTCTGGCGCCCCTTCACAGGAAATACAAAATCAAACGGCTCGTTGTTGCTACATATCAGTCTGTTACAGGAACCGGAGTAAAGGCAGTCACCCAGATGGAAAATGAAAGGAAAGGGATAAAGGGTGAAATGGCTTATGCACACTCTATTGACATGAACTGCTTCCCTCACGGAGGAACCTTTCAGGCCGACGGTTATACAACCGAAGAGCAGAAACTCATTGACGAGACACGCAAGATCCTTGAAGATCAGAGCATAATGGTCACAGCCACTGTAGTGAGGATCCCAGTGGTTGGCGGACATTCGGAAGCCGTCAATATAGAATTTGAGAAAGATTTCAATATTGAGGATGTGATTAAGTTGCTGAATGGGTTCCCGGGAGTTGTTGTTTACGATAACCCTGCAGAAAACAAATACCCTATGCCAATACTATCACATAACAGGGATGAAGTATTTGTCGGAAGGATCAGAAGGGATCTGTCAAAGGATAAGTGCCTTAATCTCTGGATCGTATCTGATAACATCCGGAAAGGGGCTGCCACCAATGCAGTACAGATTGCAGAATACATGGTGGAGAAAAAGCTGTACTGACCCCCTTCCCGTTTCACGGGATCCCCCCTGAAGGGGGGCTAACTCGGTAAATAGATCTGATCCATCAACTGTAACAAGCCCCCTAAAGGGGGCAGTCCCGCTTATTAAGCGGGACGGGGGTTCTCAAATAGAAAATCATTATAGGGATATCTTTTAATGTGTATCTTCTTAACCTCTTCATAAAGTAGCTGCTTCAGCTCCTCAATATTCTCCTTCGTCTTAGCCGAAATAAAGACCACGGGATGGTTAGTGTTATTAGCCATCCATGTCTTCCTGAGATCATCAAGGGAAATGTTTTCCTTTACTGCAGGGGTAAGGTCGAACTCATCCTTTACCACGTATGAGAATGAATCAATCTTGTTAAATACCATGATTGCCGGCTTATCAGCTGAACCGAGACTGCGAAGAGTCTCATCCACAACAGTTATCTGTTCCTCAAAGCCGGGATGGGAAATATCAACCACGTGAACAAGCAGGTCGGATTCCCTCACCTCATCAAGCGTCGATTTGAATGACTCGATCAGGTCGGTAGGCAGTTTCCTTATAAATCCTACTGTGTCTGAAAGAAGAAAAGGAAGGTTGCCAATTACGACTTTCCTGACAGTAGTATCGAGCGTTGCAAAAAGTTTGTTCTCTGCAAAAACATCTGATTTGCTCAGCAGGTTCATCAGGGTTGATTTTCCGACATTTGTATAACCAACGAGCGCCACTCTTACCATTTTCCCCCTGTTTTGGCGCTGGGTAGCCATCTGTTTGTCAATTTTTTTGAGCTGGGTTTTAAGAAACGAGATCCTGTCCCTGATTATCCTCCTGTCGGTTTCAATCTCAGTTTCACCCGGGCCCCTGAGTCCAATACCTCCTCTCTGTCTTTCAAGATGCGTCCACATGCCTGTTAGCCGGGGAAGAAGATACTGGTACTGGGCCAGTTCAACCTGCGTTCTGGCATGTGCAGTGTGTGCCCGGCTGGCGAAAATGTCAAGTATCAGGTTTGTCCTGTCGAGGATGCGGCATCCCAAAGCTTCTTCTATGTTTCTCATCTGTGCCGGAGATAGCTCGTCGTCAAATATTGCGATATCGATTTTATTTTCTGAAACAAAATGCGCTATCTCTTCAATTTTCCCGGAACCTACAAATGTCCTGGAATTTGGGATATCGAGCTTCTGGATAAATCTATTTACTGGAACGGCGCCAGCTGTTTCGGTCAGGAAAGAGAGTTCATCAAGATACTCCTCCGTTTCTCTTTCATCCTGGTCCGGATAATTAATTGCTATCAGAATTGCCTTTTCGACAGGCTTATCAGTTTCAATCATCGGTTAAAAAAATTATGCCGTAAAAATACTTGTTTTACGGCACATTATAATTATAAGTGTGAATGCAAGACTAGTTAATAAGCCTCCTGTTGGCCTGAATTGATCCGCGTATTACGTTTTTAAGTGACTCGGAGCAGCGGATCACCATATCGATGTCGGAGGGAAAAGGAATAATCTGAGTTTTGGTTTTTTGAAGCTGCTCCTGGCTGAGAGCATTTTGGTCGCCAACTGCCCGGGCTGAAACATTCTGGAAAGTTGACTGTGCTCCGATCGGATCTTTCTTGAGGAGCTTGTTGGGATTCATCTGGATCGTTTCAATATCGCCGGTTATCTGGCATGTCTTGGTTTGCAAAGTGGAAATAAGAGCGCACTGAAGAGTTTTGTACTTTTTCAGCTTAATATCATTACCAAGTGAATCCCTCATTACATTACCTTTCTTGTCGACCTGGTAAGTAAAGCCGTCTTCAACATCCTTTTTGGCAACCTGATCTTCATTTGAAGTCTGATCGGGGCTGACGTCAATATTTCTGACATTTACATTAATAATATAGTCGTATTGAGTGTTGCTGTCGAGGTTGGTGGTATGATATTCAACCCAGTCACTGTTCAGAGCCTGAAAGTTTAAACTGATAAGATCGGCTTCAAAATCCTGGGGGAATTTTATCATTGTTGAATTCTGCAATGACACAAATACCCTGCTCATGCCCTGATATCTTGCTTCCTCGATCTTATTATCAATTCCTTCATAATCTCCGACATAGTCCTTTGCCCTGACGAATTCGGCATAAGCCTGCCTGTATGAATCTTTCAGATTGTTCTTCATCAGTTCGTTGCCATGAGCATAATAATAGTCAGCCGATTTGCGTTTTGCCTCAACCATTTCCGACATATAGTCGACATACGGAAAATCCACTGACCTGGTTCCGATGTTCAGGGGCATAACCGTTCTTACCATACTTTGTCTGTCGCTCATTCTCTTATATATCTGGTAGATCTCATCCCAGTTCTGAGGTCTGCTTTCTACCTTGAGAAATTTTATCCTTTCATTATCCTGTTCATTAACTATATTGAATGAACGCTCCAGTGTGGCTGCCTGCTTGCTGTCTCCGGAATCTTTACGCAATTGCTTCACAGCAGTTGCTATAGCAGCATCATAGTTGCCCTTTTCGAGCTGCTTCTTGGAGGAAGCGCAACCTGAGAGGATCACCGTTATTGCAAAAATAAGAAGTAGATTTCTTTTCATATTACNNTGCAGCCCTGGTGACCATTTGGGTGATTCTGAGATAACCTTTACAGCTTCATCATCAAGCAAGGGATTTACACTTTTTACAATATTTACATTACTAATGGATCCGTCTTTTTCAACAACGAACGAAATTACTACAGTACCTGTTATTTTTTTAGTAACCGCTTCCGGGGGATAATTTGTTCTTTTAATGACCCATTCCCTGAATTTATCGAGCCCTCCTCCCCTGAATGTTGGCAGAACCTCAACAAGGAAAAAGGCATCGCCGTCGCCGGATCCGACATCACCGGAAAGAATCTCACTGCCATAACCGCTATTTTTCACTTCTGCCTGGTTATCGCTGGGATTTGCAAGAATTTCATCAGTCGAGACAAATGATTTATCAGGAGGGACAACTGTATCAACTACGACAGGCGGCACATATCTGACAATTTCCTGGGTACTTTTTGACTGGGGAGGAGGAGGGGTTGGAGGAATATAAAGCTGCTCATCGGGCGGCTTGAGGTTTTCCATTGTAACCAGGACATACCTGCTTCCACCTGAAATAATATGTTCGGAAGAAGAACTTAATATAAATGGCAGAATCACAGCAGCAGAACCTATAACGGAAGCAATGATGATTCCTCTGATCACTACGGCATTATACTTTTTTCTTAGTTGATATGCCCCATAATTCTTGTTCCGTGATGCAAACAGCAGGTCATCAAAATCGGGCACATTGTTTTTATTGATTTTCATTTGCTTCGATAATTCCTGTTCTGCCGTTTTTTCTTGCTGATATTTGTATTAATTCAATAATGATGCCATTCTTATGCCGGGCAAAATTACAAAATAGCCTCAAACTGTCAAAACAAAGGGAATTCTAAAGGGCTGAAGTTTTAATATTTTAATTTTTTTAATTATTTTTACCACCCTAATCAAGGGGGTTTACCTGCCTGCCGGAAGGCAGGGCTCAGTTGGTCCCGTAAAACAGCAAATCTGCGATTTGCATCGTTTTACGAGGATCCTCGAAAATCGAAAGCGATTTTCGGGACTAGAGCGTGTGACTGGAATATTTTAAATAGTTCATTAAATTATGGGGGTTTAGCTCAGTTGGCTAGAGCGTGTGACTGGCAGTCACAAGGTCAGGGGTTCGATTCCCCTAATCTCCACTATATGATCATAAAACCGAGGTTGCCATATTTCAGATCTGCTTGGTTTGCGGATTTCATTAATCGGTCGGGATGAAAATGATTTAAATGCACGCACAAATTCAGACAATCCATATTTTTGTTTTTCAGATTTAGAGACATGTATGGAGTGACAGGTATGGTACCAGTCTCTAAAACAATAATTATTCAATATTTAATCCAACAACAGCATCCTTAAGCCCTGGTGACGAAAGTTTGACAGTTACTTGTCCCGGTTTATCGGTTGCCTGGAGATAAACAAGAAGTTTGCCATGAAATGCATGCTGCTTATTGTCTTTATAATCCTCTGTATTTGAGGGGTTTGAATCTTCCATTCCCAATATCCTGACCGGTCCTGTAATCTCGCATGTAACCTCATTTTCTGCAGTATAAACAGTATTCCCCGCCACATCGCAGAGATTTAGGTAAATATGCGCAATGGCCTGCCTGTCGGCGTTAATTGATTTCTTGTCAATGGAAGCCATGATTGCAGAAACATCTCCTGTCGTTTTTAAATCTGCAGATGCAGCCACGATGCCTTTGTTTTTCGCAACTGCCGATAAAGTACCCTTTTCAAAAGGCACTGCCCAGGTCAACGTCCTGCTCGGCGATTCAAACATTTTCTTTGTTCCCAGCGATCTTGAATTGAGAAACAACTCCACCTCTTCACAATTTGTAAAAACATTGACAATTATTGTCTTACCCTCTTCCCAGTTCCATACAGGATCTACTCTTTTATGAGCCCACAGGTCCTCGGGTTCCCTCTCTGCAATCCGGTTTGTAGTACCTATAAATACCATAGGCTTATCGCTCCATAGACTCTGCCGGAAATAAAATTCCGGCTTTTTATTTCCTGCCAGATCGATAACGCCAGCTGTATTAGACCTCATTGGGAAGCGTCCTGCCTCGCCCATATATTCAAAGCCGGTCCAGAGAAACTGACCCATTATATAATCATTATCCGCTACATAGTTCCACATATCCAGCGTCATTCCGTTCTCGCTGCCGTAAAGCGGCCGCAAGGGATATTTTTTATGGTCAGGGGCATACCTGAATTCCTGATAATTATATCCTGCAACATCAAGAGCATCGGCATAACCTGTCTCGTTCGACATTAAGGCAGATGCAAGGCCTGCTGTTACCGGTCTGGTCTTATCAATTGTTTTTATCAGGGCTGTCAGTTCCCTGGCAATTTCGCCAAGCCTGTCAGCATGAGGCAATGACTCACTGAATTTTGCCCAGGTCTGCGGGTTTTCCTCAGTGTTAAGGATCTGATGCGTATAAGGATCGTTCGGGTAATCAATTTCGTTCCCGATGCTCCACATTATGATGGAGGAGTGATTCCTGTCCCTCAATATAAAGTCAGACAGATCGCGTTTGCTCCATTCCTTAAAATTCACAAAATATCCTTCTTTGCCGGGTGTCCCGACATTCCATCCTGCCAGCCACTTTTTCTTAGGGAGTTCCCATTCATCAAATGCCTCTCCTATCACGAGGAATCCCTTCGTATCACACAGATCCAGAAAATCAGGAGAAAAAGGGTTGTGGCTCGTGCGAATGGCATTGCATCCCATCTCCTTAAGGATGTCAAGCCTCCGGGATACCTCTTCCTTCGAAACTGCAGATCCCAGTGCACCTGCATCCTGATGCATGCATATGCCTTTAAGTTTCATGTTCTTCCCGTTAAGGAAGAAACCTTTATCCGGATCAAACTTTATAGTTCTGATTCCGACTTGTGTGATTATTTTGTCTGCAGCTCTCCTGCCACTGAAAATTGTGACAAGGGAGTACAGGTTTGGATCATTCACATCCCACAGCCTGGGGTTACTGACAGTGATTTCCTGTGAGAAAATTTTATCAGATGACTTATCAATCTTTATTTTCTGTCCCCCCGAGCCTACAGTATCCTTTCCGAAAAGAAGGTAATTCGCTAATTCTCCGGTTACATCTGCCGGCGTTCCATTAACAAGGTTCACATTAATTTCAACCAGGGCTTTTTGTGCTGATACCTGTGACGTTGAATAGCTTACACCCCATTGTTTAATATGTACAGAATCAGTCATTACAAGCTTTACGTCCCGGTAAATGCCTGACCCGGTGTACCATCTTGAGTCTCCATAGTCTGAATGATCTACCTTAACTGCTATCAGGTTATCTTTTCCGAATTTCAGATACGGCGTCAGATCGTATTGAAATGAAATATACCCGTTAGGTCTTTTCCCGAGGTATTGTCCGTTGATCCATATTTCGCTGTTATCATAAACGCCGTCAAAACAGATTGATGTTTTTTTCTCCTTCAGTCTTGCCGGGATATTAAATGTCTTCCTGTACCACCCAATGCCTCCGGGCAAGTACCCGGTACAACTGAAATTATCCTTGCTGAAGGGACCCTCAATGCTCCAGTCGTGCGGAAGGTCAATGTTTCTCCATCCCGCTTCATTAAGATTCACAGCTTCTCCCCCCTGCACATC
>PMBC01000157.1:14669-17046 GCA_003152835.1 Bacteroidales bacterium
ATAAGTGTAATTTGAACAATAAATATATCAAAAGTATTATAAACCTGACTTAATCCCTTATATTGAAAATTTGTTAATAATTAGATAAAAGATAGATTTTTTTGTATTTTAGGTCTTTCTGAAACAGAGCATAGTACACCCCGTTTATGAGCGAAGAGATACTAAAAGCCCTGATGGAATTATTTGCGCTTATCGTCAAGCAGGACGAGGGTATGATACTGGACGAGCGTGAATATGTTTCCGGGTTCCTGGTAAAGCAGCTTACCAGCGAGACTGTGAGGGAATATCTCACATTTTTTGACGAACAAGCAGGTCCGGTAATCGAAAAACAGGCTCAGAAGGAACCTTTGCCGCCATCTGTGAGAGATTCTGTCAAGATCCTGGGAATCTGCAAAAAGATCAACCACACTCTTAACCAGGAGCAGAAGGTGGTTGTTCTGATGAGGCTTTACGAACTCGTAAATGCTGACCGGAGGTTCACCCCACAGAGGATGAATATCATCAATACTGTAGCTGAAGTATTTAAAATATCTCCCGATGAGTTTGTCGCTACCGAGCAATTTGTAAAGAATAATGACCCGGAGGCACTCAAAAATCCATCAATCCTGGTTCTGAATCCCTCCGAAGAATCATGTGATATTTGCCACAAGTTCCTGGCAGGATATCAGGATACCATAATCTGTTTTTTAAGGATAGCCAGTGTTGATTTATATTTTCTGAAATACATTTCAAAGGAGCAGCTTTATCTGAACAGCCTGCCAATTTCTTCGGGGCACGTGTACTCCTTTGCAAAGGGAGCATCCCTGAAATCGGTCCAGGGACATCCTATTTATTACAGTGACATAAGTTCAAGCTTTCTCGCCAACGTAATTATCCATAAGCTCTCCTTTAACGTTGAAAATCTGACCTACAGGTTTGTAGACAAGATCACTGCAATAGATAATATAAGCTTCTCAATAGATGAGGGAAGCCTTATCGGTATTCTCGGCGCAAGCGGATCGGGGAAAACGACACTTATGAATATCCTCAGCGGCATTGAGAAGCCCACAAGCGGAACCATAAAGATCAACGGGCTCGACGTCATTGGCGACAGTACTGCGCTTGAGGGAGTACTTGGGTATGTACCGCAGGATGACCTTTTGATTGAAGACCTGACCGTATTTGAGAATCTGTACTTTGCTGCACGGCAATGTTTTAAAGAAAAAAACAAAGAAGAAATAACTTCTCTTGTCGACCAGACTCTTTCAAGCCTGGGTCTTATTGAAAAAAGGGATCTCAAGGTGGGTTCACCGTTCAACAGGGTAATAAGCGGCGGCCAGAGGAAAAGACTAAACATAGCGCTTGAGCTGATAAGAGAACCTTCTGTCCTTTTCCTCGATGAACCAACTTCAGGTCTCTCCTCAAGGGACTCCGAGAATCTGATGGATCTTCTGAGGGACCTTACCCTTAAGGGCAAGCTTATCTTTACAGTAATTCACCAGCCATCTTCCGAAGTTTTCAAGATGTTTGACAAGATAATCATACTCGACCATGGTGGTTGCATGGCTTATTACGGGAACCCGGTTGATGCTGTAATCTATTTCAAGACTCTTGATGCGCAGATCAATTCCAACCAGGGAGAGTGTCCCTCGTGCGGAAATGTAAACACTGAGACCATCTTTAATATTATTGAGACTCATGTTGTTGATGAGTTCGGAAAGTATACCGATAAGAGAAAAGTCAAACCCGATGAATGGGCAGATACTTTCAGGGAGAAGCATCCCTTCATAAGTCTGCCTGAAGTAAAGGAGCCTCCTCACAAAAATCTTCAGAGGCCGGGTTTATGGCAGCAATTCGTGATCTACCTCACAAGGGATATAAGGAGCAAACTGGCTAACAGGCAATATATACAGCTTACGCTTCTTGAAGCCCCTATCCTGGGTTTTATCCTTTCATTTATCATCAGGTATATCCCCGATCCGGATTCGACTGTATATATCTTCTCTGAAAATGAAAATATACCCATTTATATTTTTATGAGCCTTATTGTTGCCCTGTTTCTGGGTCTTACAATAAGCGCGGAAGAGATTTTCCGTGACAGGAAGATTTTGAAGAGGGAACGCTTCCTCAATTTAAGCAGAACAAGCTACCTGGCATCAAAAATTGCCATCCTTATTATAATATCTTCCTTGCAATCAGTGCTGTTTCTTGTAATTGCCAATCCAATTCTTGGAATAAAGGGAATGTTTCTTCATTACTGGATAGCGCTTTTCACTACGGCATTTTGTGCAAATATGCTCGGGTTGAATATCTCCGCATCATTCAATTCCGCGATTACAATATATATTGTTATCCCGCTTCTGATAATACCTATGATGGTTCTCAGCGGTGCAATGTT
>PMBC01000063.1:0-5363 GCA_003152835.1 Bacteroidales bacterium
ATTACCTGGCTCATTATAAAAAGTAAGCATTATGATCATTCGTTGAAGGCCGCCTCATCAGCGGCCTTCTTTCATGTTTTACGTACTTTTCAAAAATAGCTTCTAAAACCTGCGATTAATGGGAATTGATTTTGGGATTCGGGTGTTGCAAGCTATCTTTATGATATATTTTTGCGAAAATTGAAATATTAACAGATGGCAAACACTTATACTCAATGCTATTTTCATTTGGTATTTGCGGTGAAAAACCGCGATGCCTTAATAAGAAAAGAATGGAAAGGTGAGTTGGAAAAGTATATTACAGGAATTGTTCAAAATCATCGGCATAAAATGCTGGCTATAGGTGCAATGCCCGACCATATACATATCTTAATCGGATATAATGTAAATCAACTGACTCCGGATCTGGTAGAAGAAATTAAAACATCATCCAATTCATGGATAAAAGGGGAAAAGTTATCTAAATTTAAGTTTGAATGGCAAAAAGGATATGGGGCATTTACACATTCCCGCTCTCAAGTTGACACAGTGGCAAAGTATATTTTGACACAGGAAGAACATCACAAAACAAAGCCATTCAAAGAAGAATATTTGGAAATGCTTGTAAAGAACAATATCGAATTTAAAGAGGAATACCTGTTTGAATTTTTTAATGATATTCATAATTGGGATTAAATATTGCGGTGCTCTGCACCTTTGATTAGATTTTCAAATATCTTTCTACAAATATTATGCGGCTCTGCCGCTTAATATCAGGCCCTGAATGTGCATCGCATCAAACAATTTAAAGATGAATAATTGTAGTTAAGGTCCAAGGTGCAGAGCACCATAATATTTGCAGGTAAATGTTTGTCGTAGAGGACAATGTCTTTCTACAAATATTATGCGGCTCTGCCGCTTAATATCAGGCCCTGAATGTGCATCGCATCAAACAATTTAAAGAGGAATACCTATTTGAATTCTTTAGTGATATTTATGATTGGGATTAGATATTCCGGTGCTCTGCACCTATGGTTGTATTTTTAAATTGCATTTCTACAAATATTATGCGGCGCTGCCGCTTTGTCTTAGGCCAAAAGGTATTGAGCACTGAATACCAATATATTTGCGGTGGCTTGATTGTAGTTTAGCCGAAAGGTGCGGAGCACCATAATATTTGTAGATAAATGTTAGTCCTAGAGAATAAAGGTGCAGAGCACCGGAATATTAAATTAAATGATTGAAATTTAATTCATTAGCAACCAGGTTTTTGGAAATAACAAATGATATCCATTCAGGATTAAAATTCGGGTGTCGCAATCCTGAAAACAGGAGAATGTTTACCGCCAGGTGAAAGATTACCTGGCTTATTATAAAAAGTAAGCATTATGATCATTCGTTGAAGGCCGCCTCATCAGCGGCCTTCTTATTTAAAGACTGATATATTCCGCCATTTTATCCAGAAGTAATTTTTTATTAATGGGTTTGGTCAGATAATAATCGCACCCGGCTTCAGCAATTCTGGACTCATCTCCTGCCATGGCATATGCCGTTATTGCAATAACCGGGATATTCGGATTAATAACTTTTATATGACGGGTAGCTTCAAGACCATCCATTACGGGCATCTTAATATCCATAAGTATCAGACCGATATCGGGATTCTGTTGAAATTTTTCTATCGCATCCTTGCCATTTAAAGCGTGAATTACATCCGATTTCGTATTTTGAGCAAGGAGTGTCTTAAGATAAAAGAAATTGGTTTCATCATCCTCAGCAACAAGAATTGAACTGGTTTTTATATTTTTTTTCTGTTTGCCTGCAGTCGGGCTTATTATATGTTTTTCAAATTCTTTCTCAACTGGTAAGGTGAAGAAAAATGATGATCCTTTTCCCCTTTCCGACTCCACCCAAATTTTTCCTCCAAGAAGTCTGACCATCCCTTCTGATATTGATAGTCCAAGGCCGCTTCCTTCAGTCATTTTTAAAGGGCCCCTGTCTTCTTTGACAAAATGTTCGAAAACATCTTTGAGAGATTCCTTCCCAATTCCGATCCCGGTATCTTTAACGAAAAACTCAAGCTCCTTCTTATGAATTGAATAACCATATTCAATACTTCCCTTTTCAGTAAACTTTATTGCATTATTTAACAGATGAGAAATTATTTTTCTCAGGATCTCGGAATCTGAACAAATTGAAATTTTTTCAGCTTGTTCAGGGATATTCAAGGCTAATTCAAGGTTTTTTAATGAACACAATATCTTGTTCTTAGAGAGTATTTCTCTCAGAACCAGCGCAGGTAAAATGTCTTTTTTATAAATAGACATTGTTCCTGAAGTTATCAGGGATATATCCATATAATTGGTAATTGTATTAAGCAGGCGATCGCTGCTTTCGAAAAGCATGGAAAGAGATTCCTTTTTATCATCTTCAGACAGGTCAGGTTGAGACATAATTTCGGCAAATCCCAGAATGCCGTTAAGGGGAGTACGCACCTCATGAGAAATATTATTCAGAAATGTTGTCTTCAGTTTATCACTGGCTTCAGCTTTTTCTTTTGCCAGCTTAAGTTTTTCAGTTGCATTCTTGCGGTCGGTAATGTCATGCAAACTGCCTATAATTTTTTCAGGACGCCCCTGAGCATCTAAACAGATCTTGGATGAAATAGAACATGGGATATATGAACCATCGCGGTTTTTGAGCGTGATTTCAAAATCCGTGACAGTTCCCTTCTCCCGTAATACTTCCAGGAGAACTTGTCGCTCTTTGGGTTCAGAATAAAAATCAAACATCGACTTTCCGATGAGATCATCCATCTGATATTGTCCTTTCGACAGAATCTCAATTGAAGGACTTATTTCAAGGATCGTTCCATCTATTGATGTCTCATAATACACGTCCTGCACATTCTCAAAGATTCTGCGGTATTTTTCTTCGCTTTCCTGTCTCACACTCTCTGCCAGCTTGCGTTCAGTGATGTCGGACAGAAAATTCAATGTGGCTGGTCTGCCTTGCCATTCAATCAGGACCGCATTGATTTCCACCCACCTGACAATACCTTTACGGGTAACCACCCTGAAAGCATATCGTTGCTGCGCTTCTTCGTTTGCTATTCGTCGCCGGTAGTTTTCAACCACCATTCTCCGATCATCCGGGTGGATGAATTCAGGAAAAGGTTTATCGATGAGTTCCTGCTCCGAAGACACCTCCAACAGTTCGAGCGTAATATTATTGACAAACTTGATCAACCCATCCTGACCGACGATGATTGATTCGTTTGCAGTGTCTATCAGCAGGCGATATTTTTCTTCACTTTCCTGTAATGCCTTCTCCGTCCTTTTGCGTTCAGTTATGTCAGTAATAGTTCCAATATATCCGGTTACTTCATTACCGATCATTTCCGGAACAGCTTTGCCAATAACCCAGACGATACTCCCGTCAGGTCTTAAAAAGCGGTATTCCGCACTGGATTCATTTTTCGACTTTAAGTTATTTACCCATGATTCAGCAAGGCTTCCCCTGTCCTCAGGATGCACAGCATTTAACCATCCTTCTCCAAATGCCTCTTCTGATGATAACCCTGATAACTCTGACCATTTTGGATTTACATAGGTAGTATTACCATCCGCATCAGTCCTGAAAATTCCGCTTGGTGAAACCTGGGCCAGAGTCTGAAATAAATGCTGACTTTTTTGTAAAGCTTCCTCTGTGGTTTTTCGATTGGTGATATCCCTTGAGATGCCGAAAGTGCCGATAATATTTCCATCTTTGTCCTTCAGAGGCAGTTTCACTGTTGAAACCCACGTGTCAGGCCGATTAATATGTGTCTCCTTCTCTTCTATACTTATTGATTTTCCTGTCCGGATGATTGTTTGTTCATCCTCGTATGCCTGATTTGCATGTTCTCCTGAAAAAAAGTCAGAGTCTGTCAATCCCACTGCCTGTCCTGGATCACTTAATCCAAAGAATTGTGCGTGGGCTTTATTGATCCTGATGAAACGGCTTGAAAGGTCTTTGAAGTAAATGTGGTCAGGAAGGGTATTCATAAGTGAATAAATCAGATACTTTTCATTAGCAAGCGCCTCCTCAGTTTGTATTTTCTTAGTTATGTCTATTGCGGTAAATGTTACTCCTTTTACCAGATCATCATTATCCAGAGGAGCCGAACTCAACAGGATATTTAAAATTTTACCGTTTTTACATTTAAATCTTGTTTCAACAGATCCCGTTCCTTTCTCAGAGATTTGTCTGTATTTTTCAGTTCCGTCACTTTCATATTCTTTCTTTGTCGCGTAAATTATCTCACTGCTTTTACCGATCAGCTCCTTACGGGTATAACCTGTCATTTTACAGAAAGTGTCATTTACTTCCATGAAGACCCGGTTAACAACCAGCCCGATACCAATAGGAGCTGCGCTGAAGATACTTTGAAGTTTTTCCTCATTTTCTTTTAATAACAGTTCAGAAGCTTTTTTCTCCTTTTCTTTCATACTCTGTTCAAGAGCCTCTTTTACTGCGAAAGGCAATCTGGTAAGATGCTCCTTAATAACATAATCAGTTGCCCCTGCTTTAATACACTCAACTGCTGTCTCCTCATTAATTGACCCGGTACAAAGAATGAACGGGATTTCAGGATTGAACACTTTTACTTCCTCAAGAGCCTGCAAACCATTAAATGAGGGCATCATATAATCGGAAATGATAATATCAGGTTTGAATTCATTAAGGGCTTTAATAAATTCATCCCTGGTATCAACCCTCATGTGTTCAAACCGCAGCCCCTCCTTTCTCAGTTCCAGAACTGCCAGGTCAGCATCTGAACGGAGGTCTTCAGCAAAAAGGATTTTTAAAAGGTTTTTATTTGTCATTTCAGTTTTTATTTTCTGTTTTTGTTGCAATAAATTTTATCAGTCCGGAGTCCGAAGTCCTGAGTCCGAAGCAGAACAGTAGTCTTTGTCTTCAAACTTCCGACTTCCGACTTCTGACTCCCGATCCCGAAAAACAGCGAATTTTCAATTCGCGTAGTTTTTCGAGGATCCTCGAATTTCTAATGAGGCATAGCCTCAAAGAAATTCGGGACTTCCAAATTACAGTCTCAACCCTACAACAGTTATGTCGTCAACCTGTTCTTCCTTACCCTTCCAATTAAGAAAAGTATCCACCAGCAATTGTTTTTGGACTTCCAAAGGATTCATATGATGTCTTATCAGGAGTTCTTTAAATTGTGCTGTGCCGAATTTTTTTTGTTTTTGTCCTCCAAATTGAGCTATGAAACCATCAGTAGAAAGATAAACACGATCATTTCTTCTGGTTTTAATTTCCTGTGATGAAAAATCTGTCATCTTTGCATAGTAGGACAAAGGCATTCTGTCTCCTTTTAATTC
>PMBC01000063.1:5452-8752 GCA_003152835.1 Bacteroidales bacterium
TGGCCGGTGCAATCAAAAAGACCCACCAGCAACTTATTATCAATTCTGTGAAACCAATAGAAGTCACCGCTGACAATATCCTTTGGCAGAAGAAGGCAAAATTGCTCAGGGAAAAAGTCAGATCCATTCATTGATGCTTTCAAGACTGCTGCCTGTATTGTTTGAGCATACTGAATACTATACTTTATAAGTTTGTTTTTAAATTCAATCTCGATCAGGTTCTTCGCAATTTCGTCCCTGCTCCTTTTAATTTCAATTTGTGTTTTAACCCTTGCAATTAACTCTTTCTGGTTGAATGGTTTTATCACATAGTCAACAGCACCAAGATCAAATCCATTTACAATGCTTTCAGTATCGACTTTAGCCGTAAGGAATATTACCGGAATTTTCTGTTTAACCGGGTCGCTTTTGAGTATTCTGCACACTTCAAAACCGTCCATTCCCGGCATCATTATATCAAGTAGAATAAGATCAAATTCAGTCCGTCCTATCCAATCCAGGGCTGATTCCCCATCCAGAGCAAATTCTACCTTGTAATTTTCTTTTCGTAAATAATTTCCAAGGATCTGAAGATTTTTCGGATTATCATCCACGATCAATATCAATGGGGTTCGTATGGTATCATTACTTTCCATCTGATACTACAATTTTTCGAGTTTTACCACTGAGTCTTCCAGCCTTTTAACAATTTCTTTAATCTGGCCTTTAGCATCTGAATCGTAACTCTTCCCGATTAGTTTTTCAATTTCCTTTATCGATGTACTAAGCTCAAGGCAAATATCTTTCATAGCAAAACTTTGATTTTTATCGAACTCTATCATCTTAGCATTCAGATCGTTTGTCTGCACAACCCCTGGCCTGCTGACGCTCGCTTTAAGCCAGTTATCAATCTTCTTACCCAGCCATTCATTGACCTTCCCGAGTTTTTCAGTTTTCAATTTAAGATCAAGCTGAGTCTTGACTCTTGCAAGCAGCTCTCTGCTGTCAAATGGTTTGGTAACATAATCCTGTGCACCAACCTCAAACCCTTTCAGAATGCTTTCTCTTTCAGATTCAGCTGAAAGGAATATTATAGGGATCTCACACATTTCATTATCTGAACGAATTAATTTACATACCTCAAATCCATTCATTCCCGGCATGTTTAAATCCAGCAAAATCAGGTCAAATTGCTTTATTTTTAACCACTCGAGAGTTGCTTCTCCATTAACAGCGAATTCTATCTCAAACTTTTCCTCCTGTAAAAGCTTACCTAAAACCTGCAGGTTTTGTGGGTTGTCATCAACTAACAGGATGACGGGACGGGGTGGATTAGCCTTATCCATATTATTAAGTCTAATTGTTTTATTGAGCATCGGTTTTCAATAATAAATCAAGGTTATATATGTATTATTAAATGACCCCCATCCCAGCCTTCCCCCAAAGGGGAAGGAGCAGAACAAATCTTTTCCCCCTTGGGGGAAATAAGAAAGGGGGTAAAATAAATCTTCTTGAAAAACTGTAATATGCTCATAATTAATCCTATATATGATATAATATTTTCTGTTATTAATTACCAAAACTCATTTTATTTCCCCGTCGTTTAATAATTCGACAATCCTGGAGTATTTCCTTATCAGGTTTAATATAGCCTCAATATTGAAACTATCTGCAGCGATAACCAATTCATCACCGTAACCGGTAATAATTGCTGCATTGTGGTTTTTCCCCAGCTCTACTAATTGACTTCCGAAATCCCTGACTTCACCTATCGGTTGCCTGCTGCCAAATGTCATCCAGATATTTTTAAATCGGGTATCAAGGGAATGGATTAACCCCGGAAGGTCAGATATTTCTTTAGTCAGGTTTATTTCCGGTACTGATTGCTCCTGCCCGGGAGCTTTGATTGACGTATATGGCAGATTATTCATGAGCTCAAGATATAATTCTGTGACCTGAACCGGTTTTATCAATAATCCGGCAAATTCGCTGTTACGGATACGATCTTTCTGAGCTTTCATGACTGAGGCAGAATAGGCGATCACAGGAATATGTTTCAATTCATCATCACTTTTTAATTTGTTTAATAAATCAAAACCATCAAGAACTGGCATCCTTATATCTGTAATAATAAGATCCGGAATTATTTTTTTAGCAAGAAATAATGCTTCCTGTCCATCATTTGCTTCAACTACCTCAATATTTGTTTTTCTCAGAGCATCTTTCAGATAGCTCCGGTTATGTTCAACATCGTCGGCAATAATGATTGTTGCTTTTTCAAAAACAATATCGGCAGGATCAAGTTGAATTTCCTCAGTCCTTTTTTCAAAGTCTCTCAAATAAGAAACTCCCGGGATTTTTATTTTAAAAGAGCTTCCCCTGTTCAATTGAGAATCAAGGTCAATTGTCCCATTCATAAGTTGAACGAGTCGTTGAGAAATTGCAAGGCCGAGACCTGTTCCTCCGTATTTTTTTACGTTCTGTCCCTGTCCTTGTATAAATGGATTAAATATTTCCTCCTGCATCTCTTTTGAGATTCCAATTCCGGTATCCCTCACCTCAATTATAAGATCAATAAATTCCTCGGCTTTCCCTTTGGAATAATTGATTATTTGTGGATTTTCAGCATAAACTTTTAATCTGATGCTGCCCTTTTCGGTGAATTTCACTGCGTTCCCAACAAGGTTCAGAATGATCTGACGCAGCCGGGCATCATCAATATAGATGCCTGACGGAGTTCCTGAGGATATTTCCAGAATAAATTTCACTCCCTTTTCAGATAATCTTAATGAAAAGATCCTTTCGAACTCTGAAAAGAAAGCCTGTGAGTTCACAAACTCAAACTGCAGCTCAAGCTTGCCTGCTTCAATTTTGGACAGATCAAGAATATCGTTAATCAGGGTAAGAAGGCTTCTGCCACTGGATTTTATCGATTCAAGATAGTCACGCTGGGTTTTATCCTCCAACATGAAACCTAACAGCTCGGCATAGCCTAAAACCGCATTCATAGGGGTTCGTATCTCATGACTCATATTAGCCAGAAATTCACTTTTTGCTCTATTCGCTTCATCAGCCTCTTTCTTTGCCTTGCTAAGTTCTTCCGTTCGTTCATTTACCAATTCCTCAAGATGATCACGGTGTTTAAGCAGTGCCTCTTCTGCCAGCTTTCTCTCGGTAATGTCCATGACAGTAAATGTCACACCTTTTGTCAGGTCATGTTTATCGAGAGTGGTCAAACTCAGGAATATGTTTAAGATTCTTCCGTCTTTACGTTTAAAACGGGTTTCAACCGATACTGTCCCATTCTCAGCGATATTTTTG
>PMBC01000129.1 GCA_003152835.1 Bacteroidales bacterium
GGCCTCAAACTTCTACGGCGCTGAAGCAGCAAACACTAAATTCAGGTATGTGTCGGAAAGCGGCAATATGGTCGATTATTATTTTATTTTCGGCCCCGATTTCGATCGTATCATCGCTTCATATCGCATCGCAACAGGAGCTGCCCCTATGTTCCCGAAATGGTCGTTTGGCCTTTTCCAGTCGCAGGACAGGTATAAAAGCCAGGCAGAAGTTTTATCGGTAAAAGACAAATACCGCGATGGCAAGATCCCTGTTGATTGCATTGTACAGGACTGGTTTTACTGGGAACCCAATGTGATTGGATCTCACGTGATGTGGCATGAGAGGTACCCCGACCCAAAGGCTATGGTAGATGAACTCCATAAAGCAAATATTCATGGCATGATTTCAATCTGGCCGGTGTTTTCAAAAGGAACAAATACCTTCGATCAAATGGCACATTCTGGAGGAATGACAGATATTCTCTGGGATAATGCAATGACACATATTCTTGATAGCTATTACGATGCTCACAGCCTGCAGGCCCGGCAATTATATTGGAAACAAGCTTACGATAGTCTTGTCGGACGCTACGGCTGGGATGCATGGTGGGTTGATCAGTGCGAGCCCGATAATGGAGGCAATCTTGACGCGAGAAGAAAAAGCAACTTCGCTATCGGAAGGGGCATCGATTACATGAATACCTACGCTCTTATGCATTCAACCGGTTTGTACGATAACTGGAGAAGGGATATCCCGGAAAAAAGAGCCTTTTTCCTGATTCGTCAGGCATTTGCCGGCCAGCAACGTAATGCTGCAACTTTATGGTCATCAGATATTACCTGTACGTGGAATGCCTATAGAAACCAGGTACCACAGGGTATTAATGCCTGTGCATCCGGTATCCCTTACTGGACTTCCGACATTGGTGGATACCATTTTCACTGGCAAGCCCCGGATTGGTCGGCACCGAAAAACCGCGAGTTATTTACACGATGGTTTCAGTTTGGCACATTCAGCCCCATTTTCAGAATACACGGGAAAGGTGAAAGGGCATTGTTCTCCGACAACTGGGATGCCCCGACCAAAGCTATCCTGCTGAAGTACGACAATCTGCGCTACAGGCTTTTACCTTATATCTATTCACTTTCATGGAAAGTAACCAGCGAAGGCTACACCATTATGCGATCGCTTGCATTCGATTTTCGCGAGGATGCCGGTATTAAATCAATTCCCGACCAGTTTATGTTTGGCCCCGCATTCCTCGTCAACCCGGTGACAACACGCATATACTCGCTCCCGGGTACAAAGAATTTGAAAGGTACCCGAAAAGTGTACCTTCCCAAATCATCTGGCTGGTACGATTTCTGGACAGGCAAGCTGATTCCGGGCGGACAAACAATTGATGCTGCAGCACCAATTGAGACTATTCCGTTGTATGTAAAAGCTGGTTCTATCGTACCTATGGGGCCCTATCTTCAGTATGCCACTGAAAAACCTGCTGATCCTCTTGAGATACGCATATACCCGGGTACCGATGCAGAGTTCGTTCTTTATGAGGACGAAAACGATACTTACAATTACGAGCAAGGGAAATATTCCACGATTGCCTTGAATTGGAATGAAGCCCAAAAAACCCTGACGATCGGCAACCGGCAGGGAGAATTCCCTGGAATGCTGAAAGACCGGACATTCCGGATTGTTTGGGTTAACAGTAAAAACGGAACCGGAGTGGAACCTGCCGGACAGGCAGAGACAGTTCAGTATTCAGGGAAAGAATTAAAAATTATTTCGAACAAAAGCAAATAATAAGTTATAATGAAAAGAATTGTTGTCGCAGGTGCAGGAGGTTTTATAGCTGGTCACCTGGTGAAAGAGCTGATTAAAAAAGGCAATAAAGTAAGGGCAATCGATATTAAACCTTTAAATGAGTGGTACCAGGTATCTGATGAGGCAAAAAACCTGGTACTTGATCTTCGTCTGAAGGAGAATTGTTACCGGGCTGTAAATGGCTGCAACGAAGTGTTCAACCTGGCGGCAGATATGGGCGGAATGGGTTTTATTGAGAATAATAAGGCAGCATGTATGATCAGTGTTCTTATAAACACGCATATGCTTCTTGCTTCACGTGATTGCGGTATCGACAGGTTTTTCTATGCATCCTCCGCTTGTGTATATAATGGCGAGAAGCAGACTGATACTGATAATCCGGGATTAAAAGAATCTGATGCTTATCCTGCGCTGGCTGAAGACGGTTACGGTTGGGAAAAGCTTTTTAGCGAACGTATGTGCCGCCATTTTTCTGAAGATTTTGGTCTGGTCACCAGGATTGCAAGATTTCATAATGTTTACGGACCTCATGGGACATACGACGGGGGAAGAGAAAAAGCTCCGGCAGCTATCTGCAGGAAAGTGATCGAGGGTCATCTTAAGAGTAATAAGGAGATAGTTATCTGGGGAGACGGTCATCAGACCAGGAGCTTTATGTATATCGATGATTGTATCAAAGGCATCCAGGACATCATGTACAGTGAAATAGATTTTCCGATAAACCTTGGAAGCAGTGAGATGGTATCAATTAATCAGCTTGTCGATATTGTTGAAGAGATCGCAGGTTATAAAATGGAAAGGAAATATGATCTTGATGCTCCAAAAGGTGTCCGGGGACGCAACAGCGAAAATACCCTGATAAAGAAGCATCTTGGATGGGAGCCTTCCATTCCTCTGAAATCAGGAATGAAAAAAACCTATAACTGGATAAAGGAAGAAATCACAAATAATGCAAAAGGAAAAAAAAGAGTAAGCCGTTTTAATAAATAATCCTCCTTATTAATTAATGAAAAGAATAAAGGTTTTTATAAGCGGATGTTATGACCTGCTGCATGGCGGACACATTGTTTTTTTTAAAACAGCTTCTGCCTACGGCGATCTTTATGTCAGTGTCGGAAGGGATGAAAATCTTTTTAATCTTAAGGGAAAGAGACCTGTTTTTTCTGAAGAAGAACGCTTATATATAGTCAGATCAATAAGATATGTTCATGAGGCATTCCTGGCAGGCGGAATGGGAATGCTCGACTTTGAGCCTGATCTTAAAATAATCAAACCTGATATCTTTATTGTGAATCACGATGGTCATACTTCTGCCAAGGAGAAACTTTGCAGGGAACTTGGTATTGAATATATCGTTCTGGATCGTACTCCCGAACCCGGACTACCTGATCGTTCAAGCTCACTTACCAAATGGGAAATGAGATTCCCATACCGTCTTTGTATTGCAGGTGGATGGATCGATCAGCCATGGGTATCAAAAGTACATCCGGGTTCTGTTGTGGTTGCACAGATCTGGCCCACCATGGATTTTAACGACCGTTCAGGTCTTGCGACAAGCTCAAGAAGGGTAGGAATAAAACTGTGGGGCGACAGGTATCCCGATGGCGATCACGAACAAAATGCAAGCTTGTTGTTCGGTGCTGAAAACCCTCCCGGTAAAGATTATATTTCAGGTTCTCAGGACCATATCGGATTGCTTTACCCGGGTGTAAACCGTCTGGATTACAATGGAGGATATTGGCCCGAAAAAATTGAATCGACTGTTGATGAGGAAACCTGTAAATGGTTATCTGATGTCATCCATCTCGTTCCACTTGAACCACGCCCCCAGGGTTATGACCCGCTGAAAATAATGACCCTTGAAAATACTATAGTAAAGGAGCTAGGCGAGGCAGGGGAGAAATGCTGGGAAGCAATAATGAAAAAAGATATTGCCATGCTCGGGAAATCGATGACTGACACGCTTCTTTCATGGAAAAAGATGCTTCCNNAAATGGCAATATCAGGGAAGACAAAAGACAAAAGACAAAAGACAAAAGTCGAAGCGAATCAAAGATCCTGACCGAAGCGTCAGGAGCGGAGACCCCGACCGCAGCGTCGGGGACAAAAGTCACAAGATAAAAGTAAAGGGATTATGAAAACATCATTAAAAAGCAAGATCAGTTTTCTGGCACTGGCCTGTTTTGTAACATTTGTTACAATCTCAGCGCAGCAGGGCAAACTTCCGATTGCTGAAGGTCCATACAAGCCGACAGACGAATCTTTAATGCAATACCAGTATCCTGAATGGTTCCGTGATGCTAAATTCGGAATATGGGCGCACTGGGGTCCACAGGCCGTTCCGCGTCAGGGCGACTGGTATGCAAGGAGGATGTATCAGGAAAAAGATCCTGCATACAAGTATCATCTCGAACACTACGGCCATCCATCGGTATTCGGATACAAGGATATAATTCCGTTATGGAAAGCTGAAAAATGGGATCCCGATAAACTGATGGCTCTCTACAAAAAAACAGGTGCTAAATATTTTGT
>PMBC01000143.1 GCA_003152835.1 Bacteroidales bacterium
TCTTTAATGAATCCGAATCCTTTTGATACATTAAAAAATTTTACTGTTCCTTTGTTCATTGTATTCTGTTTTTAAAATTTAGGGCGCTAATTTACGTATTATTTTTAATAGAATCTAACAAAATGTAAAAATATTTAATGCATTGAAAATATTTTTACTTTTATTGTTTCATAATAAGAAAATAACCCACAATGAAAAAGATATTGATTTTCGCAATAATCCTTCTCCTGATTGGTCCCCAGGTAAGAAGCCAGTCCGTATTCCAGACAACAGCAGAGAAATCAGGTTTTAAGTCAACATCTGTTTATAATGATGTGATGACCTGTATTGATCAGTTGAAAAAATCATCAAAATTCATCAGGGTTGAATCCATTGCCCAGTCAGCTGAAGGCAGATCAGTGCCGTTGTTAATAATTGGCAATCCGCTTCCCAAATCACCAGACCGGATGATAGGCGACGACAGGATAGTTATATATATCCAGGCAAACATCCATGCCGGGGAAGTCGAAGGAAAAGAGGCTACGCTGATGTTTGCAAGGGATATGCTGTCGGAAAAGAACCCCGAACTTCTGAAACATGTCGTTTTCCTGATCTGCCCTCTGTTCAACCCCGACGGAAATGAAAAAATAAGTCCTCTTAACAGAACCAATCAAAACGGACCTGTAAACGGAGTGGGAGTGAGGTATAACGGCCAGATGCTCGACCTTAACCGGGATGCCATGAAGGCTGAATCACCAGAAGTGCAGGGTGTGATCAAAAAAGTTTTCAATGGATGGGATCCTTCGGTTTTCATGGATTGCCACACCACTGACGGCTCATTTCACGTTGAACCAGTTACCTTCGTCTGGATGGTGAATCCTAATGGCAGCAACCCGCTCATTCAATACATGCGTCTGAAGATGATGCCGGAAATGTCATTGACTCTGCTTAATAAATACAAGACCGAAAATTGCTATTATGGCGAGTTTTTTGATCTCCTGAATCCGGAAAAAGGATGGCTGTATGATGCTGCGGAACCGCGTTACATGACAAATTATTACGGTCTCAGGAACAGGCTGAGCATCCTGGACGAGAATTATGTGCATGCCGATTTTAAATCTAGAGTTGAGGGATGCTATTCCCTTATAAAATCGCTGGCCGATTATGCTTATGCCCACCACACGGAAATAAAGAAGATGCTTAAAGCTGCTGACCTTGAGACGATTCAGCGGGGTCTGAATCCAACCGCGAAAGATTCATTTGCAATAGAGTATAAAGTAAGGCCATTGGCAGAAAAAGTCACTATCAAGACTTATGAGGCAGAGCCTTCATCGGAACCGAATATATGGCCCCCGTTCAAAAAAACAGACAGACAGGTGACGGTAAACGTTCCTTATTATATCGATTATTATCCTGTTAAAAATGTCAGATTTCCTTTTGCCTGGTTTATTACAGTCAATGATAAGGAGGTTCTGGATTTGCTTAAGCTGCACGGAATACAGATTGATAGAATCACAGAGCCAGTAAGATGCAATGCTGAAAGGTTTGAGATAAGCAATCTACAGGCCGCTCAGAATTTAAACCAGGGACATTATCTCAATACAATTAAAGGAAGATATATCAATGAGGTGACTGATTTTCCCGTTGGAACGATCGTAGTCAGAGCTTCACAACCTCTTGCCAACCTTGCTGCTTATCTTCTTGAACCTCAGTCAAATGACGGACTCCTGACATGGAATTATCTTGACAGGTATCTTGTACCTCAATGGGGAGTGGGATATAATCAGTATCCTGTATGCAGGATAATAAATAAAATGGAATTGAAAACACAACCAGTTTTTTAATATCAACAGTAGATGCGGATCACTGATCCACATCTGCAATCAGTGTCTGGTATATTTATCGAAAACCGTAATAACGGGCAGTACGTTTCCCTTCTCGTCAAAGAAGTCCCTTGTTGACCCTCCGCCATAAGTTGCAGGTTCCCACCAAAACACTCCGGCACCCAGGTTGTCAGGTGTACTCATGACGATTTTATTTATCTCGTCGAGGAAATCTCTCTGTCCCTCAGGGGTCTCAGGAAAAGGAGCCGGTTTGGATTTATATTCAGTAGGAGTTGCACAATAAGCGGTTTCGACGACAATTATCGGCTTTTTATACTCTTTTGCCATGAAATACATGTTGTCGCGCAAGTCAAGCAGGCTCCCATGCCACCAGGGATAATAAGATTGCCCTATATAGTCGAACTTAATTCCATATGAAAGCAGTTTATCGAAGAAGTACTTTGTTTTAACCATGTTTCCGCCCTGGTCTATATGGATCATAATTTTAGGCAGATCAGTAATATCGCAGGCAGCGTAAACACCATTGATACCAGCAATGATCAGGTCTGCAAAATTATCCCAGTTTTCAGGAAGCTTGCCGTCGGGCCACATCATACCGTTAATCACTTCATTGCCGATCTGCACCATTTCAGGAAGCACCCCTGACTGACTGAAACTCTTTATTACAGAGGTTGTATAATCCAAAACTGCTTTTATAAGCTCCTGGTGCGACTTTCCTTCCCATGCTTTTGGCAGGAATTGTTTTCCCGGATCGGCCCACGTATCTGAATAGTGAAGATCCAGCAGAAATTTATAGCCCATTGCCCTGGCGCTTTTTGCAAGCGCAATCGTATATTCCAGGTTGTTCGGCAACTCTGTCGGAGTATGAAAAAGACGGAGCCTGATCCAGTTGTAACCATGATCCTTGAATATCTGGAGACCTGGCTTGACAATATCATTTTCCTTAAACTGGAAACCTCTGTCCTCAGCGCTTTTCAGGAAGGAGAGATCAGCCCCGATTGCATACTCCTGACCGTTCAATTTTAACTGTAAGAAAATAAATGCCAGGGGAAGGCATACATACAGAAAAATCTTGCCTGATGTGATACTGCTTATTTTCATCTGATTAATATTTTATATCAAAATTACTAAATTGTCTTTGAACTTCAATCTTATAGACTTCAGGACTGCAAGACAAATTTCTTCCTGTTTATGCCCCATATTCGTGTTAATTTAATAACATTGCAAAAATTTTTTTATTTTTCTAATCTTTATTATTCTTTAACCGGTTCAAATAACTGATCATGAGAAAGTGGCGCGTAGAAGATTCTGTTGAGTTGTATAATATCAACGGCTGGGGTGCTGATTACTTTTCGATAAATGAAAGGGGAAATGTTACTGTCACTCCACAGAGGAACGGCATTTCGATTGATCTGAAGGAGTTGCTTGATGAGCTGATGCTTTCCGATGTGTCAGCTCCGGTTCTTATAAGGTTCCCCGATATCCTTGACGATCGTATAAAAAGTATTTCGAAGTGCTTTAAGAAAGCTTCAGAGGAGTATGATTACAAAGCTCAGAATTTTATTATCTATCCCATCAAGGTGAACCAGATGAGACCGGTTGTTGAAGAGATTGTCAGTCATGGCAAGAAATTCAATATCGGACTTGAGGCAGGTTCGAAGCCTGAGCTGCATGCGGTCCTGGCAATTAACACCGATCCTGAATCCCTGATTATTTGCAACGGGTATAAGGATGAAGATTATATTGAGCTTGCACTTCTGGCCCAAAAGATGGGGAAGCGTATCTTTCTCGTAGTTGAAAAGCTTAATGAGCTCAAGCTTATTACTACCGTTTCCAAGCGGTTAAAAGTAAAACCTAACCTGGGCATACGTATAAAACTGGCAAGTGTCGGAAGCGGCAAATGGGAAGATTCAGGAGGCGATATAAGCAAATTCGGACTTACATCAAGTGAATTGCTTGAGGCTATTGATTTCATCGAGAAGAACAAAATGCGCGATTGCGTAAAGCTTATTCATTTTCATATTGGCAGCCAGGTGACTAAGATACGCCGCATAAAAACTGCGCTTCGTGAGGCATCACAGTTTTATGTGGAGCTTCGCAAACTAGGCTTTAATCTGGAATTTGTCGATATCGGAGGGGGGTTGGGCGTCGATTATGACGGTACAGGTTCATCAAACAGCGAAAGCAGCGTTAATTATACTCTCCAGGAATATGTGAACGACTCTGTGAGCACCTTTGTGGATGCAAGCAATAAGAATAATATTCCTCATCCTAATGTAATAACTGAATCGGGACGATCCCTTACGGCACATCATTCCGTGCTTATTTTTGAAGTTCTGGAAACGACAACGCTCCCATCGTGGGACTCTGATGAGGAAATCAATGAGCACGATCATGAGCTTTTGAAGGAGCTTTACACCTTATGGGATAATTTCAATCAGCCGAGAATGCTCGAGACATGGCATGATGCGCAGCAGATAAGGGAGGAGGCGCTCGACAGGTTCAGCCTTGGGCTTATCGACCTTAAAACAAGGGCCCAGATAGAAAGATTATTCTGGTCAGTGGCAAGAAAAGTTTACCAGGTGGCAAATAACTCCAGGCATGTTCCTGATGAACTGAGGCAGGTCTCAAGAATACTATCCGACAAATATTTCTGCAATTTTTCCCTTTTTCAGTCAATTCCGGATGCATGGGCAATTGACCAGATATTCCCGATTATGCCAATCCACAGGCTTAATGAAGAACCAACAATATCAGCAACAATTCAGGATATGACCTGTGACTCGGACGGGAAAATCGATAATTTCATTTCAACACGAAACTCATCTCATCATCTTCCTGTCCATCCTCTTAAAGGTCATGACCGCTATTACCTGGGAGTATTCCTTGTCGGAGCATACCAGGAAATACTTGGCGACCTGCACAATCTTTTTGGTGACACCAATGCCGTACACGTTTCAGTTAATGAGGATGGTTATAAAATTGATCAGGTAATTGATGGTGAAACAGTTGCCGAGGTTCTTGATTATGTCCAGTACAATTCGAAAAAGCTTGTCCGTACTGTCGAAACATGGGTTACATCCTCTGTAAAAGCAGGAATCATCTCTCTGGAGGAGGGGAAAGAATTCCTGTCAAATTACCGGTCAGGACTTTATGGTTATACTTACCTTGAGTAGGAAAATATGAGACTATGCTGACATTTACAGACAGGCATTCAATTACGTTCTTTCTTCTGATGATCATTGGTTGATTAATTATCAGTCATTTTAATCCAACAAGTCATTTTTTTTTCTAACTTGGATTTCTGAATAATTGGCTATTGATTATTTATTAACTATAACCCTTTAAATGTTAAGACTATGAGTGAATCTTCTTTCGACATTAATGCTTTCATTAAGGAATCTAAAGATGTCCTTGTAACCCCGAAGTCTTACTTCGCAACGATGAAGACAACGGGAGGTTTGGGTGAACCTATCATAAAAGCTCTAATCTATGGAGTTGTTGCTGGGATCATTTCATTTCTATGGAGCCTTCTTCACCTTGGAGGAGGAATGTTTGGCGGTGGAGTCGGTGTTATGATCCTTATCTGGACAATAATCTGGTCTGTGATAGGATTGTTTTTAGGAGCAGTGGTAGTCCTTGTTATTTCTGCCATCTGCAAGGGCAGCACTGATTTTGAAGCCTGTGCAAGAGTTACTGCTTCTTTCATGGTTATCATGCCTATAACCGCGCTGCTGGGATTCATTTCGGGATTCAGCCCGATAGCAGGGTCAATTATCGGACTGGCTGTAAACCTCTATGGCCTTTACCTTCTATATCACGGACTGGTTGAAGCCCTGAAAGCCAATCCTGCAACGACAAAAATTGTCATGTATGTTTTTATTGCTCTCCTTGTTATCTTCCTGCTTGTTGGAATAGGAGCCAGGAAGAGAGTGGGTAGAATGGATACTGACCTGAAGGAGATGATGGAAAATATGCAGAAGAATTAAATTTTACCTGTAATATAATTGATGCCAGGCTCTAAATCGGAGCCTGGCTTTTTTATTTCCGGATCTTCTTATGCATTCTTTGTTTATTGTGTGGGAATATTTGCAGTGCCTCAGATGTCAGATGTATTATTAATCCTAAAATTCTGTCCGAATGAGAACATTAGTAACAATTCTTACATTGGCAGTCAGCCTGACCACTTATGCCCAGAAGGATAAGTACATTCATTTACACTGGCATGGCAATACCAGTGGGAACCAGATACTGCAGCCATCAGATCTTAAGTACTCTGAAAAAGGAAGATTCTACTATTATTTTTCCAACGATAAGGAGAATATCTACATCGACCTGAGAGTCTTTGAAAAGGAAGTCCAGAGGCAGATTCTTGCTTCAGGACTTAGTGCCTGGATAAATATGGATGGGAAGAAGGCAAGAAAAACAGGCTTGAGATATCCTGCAAGAATGCAAGGACAGGGGAGACCTGATATGGCAGATATGCAGAAACAACAAGCTCTTCAGAATATACAGAGACAGGAAAATATACAGGCCATACAGGGCCAGCGAAATGCGATGCAAGGTGGTGGTCTTCCCTCCGGAGGGAGAAGCATGCAAATACCTGTGGCATCCAGGATTGAACTGATTGGTCTGGCAGGATCGGATCATTCTTATATCTCATCTGATGAAATAAATAATTTCAGGGGTTCCATGAGATTTGACAAGGAAGGCAATTTGTGGTACGAACTCATTATTCCGATGTCCAAAATGCCTGCCAGATCTCCGGGAAAGAAAAAAGATAACAACTCATTTATACTCGGTTTTAGTTACCCTGGAATAATGACCCAGAGAATGGGAGGAGGCCCTGGAAACGGTATCGGAGATTATAATGGAGGTGGAGGTATGAGCGGATCAGGCGGAGGTGGCAGAGGTATGGGCAGACCCGGTGGAGGTATGGGAAGATCAGGTGG